>NZ_CFIFWG010000122.1:0-9747 GCF_984466335.1 Roseitalea sp.
AAGTGCGCGACATCTTCGAGATCAGGGCCAATCTGGAAAGCATGGCATGTGGCCTGGCGGCCCGGCGCGCGACACGATCGGACATCGAGCGTCTGGAGGCGTTGCGCCTGGAATGGGAGAGCGCCTTGGCCGATGAGCTGCGGGACGTCGCTCTCATCTCCGAGAGGAATCGCGCGTTTCACGCAGATATCTTCTCGATATCCGGCAATTGCCGCCTGGAGACCATGTGCCTCCAACTCATGGACCTTGGATTTCTCTCTCGTTCGTTTTCCAGGTTCGACCAGGATGACATCGACCGCAGCAAGCAGGATCACGCTTCGCTGGTGCAAGCCATCCGCGCGGGTGACGACGACTGGGCGGAGGCGCTTATGAAGTCGCACATCCTGGCGGCGGCGAGCGTCTTTACCGGAACGGGGCCGCCTTGAACGGCAGCGCCCTTAGGTGACGAATGGAGGCGGGTGACGAATGGAGATTGTGCCGGCACCATGCCGCGCCTGCCGAAGCGCTGCGGGCGGAGGGCACCCTTTGAGGCAAGGTACCCTTTGAGGCCTGTGTTGTTCCAGGCGGCATTGGCCGCAGCGCATCACAATCCATTTCTGCGGCCCGAGGCGCGGCTGGTCAAGGCTCGCCGAACGCGATAGTGGGCGGGCCGGCGGGCCGCCATGTCTTTGCACCATCCGCCTGCCGTCGCCGCCATCGTCTTCGGCGGCGTGCTGGTGTCGCAGCTTTGATCGGCCGGCGCGCGAAAGCGGATGACCATGCCGTGCGGGTTTGATAAGGCGCGACCGACCGGGGGACCTTGCCATGACAGACCGCTCGACCGCGATCAAAGCCTTGCGCGCCCATGCCCAAACCGGCGCGCCGACCGACATGGGTGCCGCCTTCGCCGCCGATCCGGGCCGGTTCGCGGCCCATTCGGCGCGGCTCGGCGACATGCTGCTCGACTGGTCGAAATGCGGCGTCGACGGCGACACGCTCGACCTGCTCGAAGCGCTCGCCCGGGCCTGCGACCTTGAAGGCCGGCGCGCGGCGATGTTCTCCGGCGCGCCAATCAACGCCACCGAGGGCCGCGCCGTCCTGCACACCGCCCTGCGCAACCGGTCCGACGCGCCCGTGACGGTCGACGGGGCGGATGCGATGCCGGCCGTGCGCGCCGTTCTGGCCGCGATGGCCGACTTCTGCCAAGGCGTGCGCGAGGGGTCGGTTTCCGGGACCGACGGCCGCCCGTTCACCGATGTCGTCAATATCGGGATCGGCGGCTCGGATCTCGGCCCGGCCATGGCCGTCGGCGCGCTCGCGCCGTTCCATGACGGGCCGCGCTGCCGTTTCGTCTCCAATGTGGACGGCGCCGACATGGCCGACACGCTCAAGACGCTCGATCCGGCAACGACGCTGTTCGTCGTCGCCTCCAAGACCTTCACCACCATCGAGACCATGACCAACGCGGCGACGGCCCGGCGCTGGATCGCCCAGGCGCGCGGCGAGGCGGCCGTGGGCGCTCATTTCTGCGCGGTGTCGACGGCGCTCGACAAGGTGGCCGCCTTCGGCATCTCCGAGACGCGCACCTTCGGCTTCTGGGACTGGGTCGGCGGGCGCTATTCGCTTTGGGGCGCCATCGGCCTGCCGATCATGATGGCGATCGGACCGGCCGAATTCGGCCGGTTCCTCGCCGGCGGCCATGACATGGACACGCATTTTCGCGAGGCGCCGTGGCGGCGAAACCTGCCGGCGATGCTCGGCTTCATCGGCTACTGGCACCGGGCAATCCGCGGCTATCCGTCCCGCGCGGTGATCCCCTACGACAGGCGCCTGGCGCGCCTGCCCGCCTATCTGCAACAACTCGACATGGAATCGAACGGCAAGGGCGTCACGGCCGACGGCGCGCCGCTCGCCGGCGTCTCCGGGCCGGTCGTCTGGGGCGAGCCCGGCACCGACGGCCAGCACGCCTTCTTCCAGCTCCTGCATCAGGGCACCGATATCGTTCCGGTCGAGTTTCTGGTCGCGGCCAACGGTCACGAGGATGATCTGAGCCATCACCACCGGCTGCTGCTCGCCAACTGCCTGGCGCAGTCCGAAGCGCTGATGAAGGGCCGGACGCTGGACGAAGCCACGGCCCGGTTGACCGCCGGAGGCATGGACGCGGCCGATGCGGCGGCGCTTGCGCCGCACAAGGTGTTTTCCGGCAACCGGCCCTCGACGACGCTGGTCTACGATCGGCTCGATCCGTTCACGCTCGGCCGCATCATCGCGCTTTACGAGCATCGCGTCTTCGTCGAGGCGCAGCTTTACGGCATCAACGCGTTCGACCAGTGGGGCGTGGAACTGGGCAAGGAGCTGGCGACGGCGCTGCTGCCGGTGGTCGAGACCGGACAGGGAGCCGATGTCCGGGACGCCTCGACCGCCGGCCTCGTCGCCCATGTGCGGGCGCTGCGGGGCGGCCGACCCCCCGAAGGCGCTTGATCGCCGGCCCCTTTGTGCCTACCGAAGGGCAAAGGGAAACGCCGATGACAGCGAAGACGAAAATAAGGCTGCGCAGCCAGGAATGGTTCGACAATCCGGACGATCCGGACATGACCGCGCTCTATCTGGAGCGCTATCTCAATTACGGCGTCACGCGCGAGGAGTTGCAGTCGGGCAAGCCGATCATCGGCATCGCCCAGACGGGCTCGGATCTGGCGCCCTGCAACCGCCACCATGTCGAACTGGCCAGGCGTGTGCGCGACGGCATCGTCGCCGCCGGCGGCATCGCCATGGAGTTCCCCGTCCATCCGATCCAGGAGACCGGCAAGCGGCCGACGGCGGCGCTGGACCGCAACCTGCAATATCTGTCCTGCGTCGAAGTGCTTTACGGCTATCCGCTCGACGGCGCGGTGCTGACGATCGGCTGCGACAAGACCACGCCCGCGCTGCTGATGGCGGCGGCCACCGTCAACATCCCCGCCATTGCGCTGTCCGTCGGCCCGATGCTCAATGGCTGGCATCGCGGCGAGCGCGCCGGATCGGGCACCATCATCTGGGAATACCGCCAGAAGCTGGCCGCCGGCGAGATCGACTACGATCAGTTCATGGATGCGGCGGCGGCGTCCGCGCCGTCGGTCGGCTATTGCAACACGATGGGCACCGCGACGACGATGAATTCGCTCGCCGAGGCGCTGGGCATGCAACTGCCCGGCTCGGCGGCGATCCCCGCGCCCTATCGCGAGCGCGGCCAGATGGCCTACGAGACCGGGCGCATGGCGGTCGAGGCGGTGCGCGAGGATCGCGCGCCCGCCGGCATCATGACGCGCGCCGCGTTCGAGAACGCCATCGTCGTCAACTCGGCCATCGGCGGCTCGTCCAACGCGCCGATCCATCTGAACGGGCTCGCCCGGTATCTGGGCATCGAGCTGACGCCGGCCGACTGGCAGCGCCTCGGCCACGCGATCCCGCTTCTGGTGAACCTGCAACCCGCCGGCGACTATCTGGGCGAGGATTATCACCGCGCCGGCGGCGTGCCGACCGTCATCGCCGAACTGATCCGCAACGGTCTGCTGCCCCATCCGGACGCGCCGACGATCAACGGCCGGACGATCGCCGACAATTGCGCCGGCGCCGAGAACCAAAATGACGACGTGATCCGGCCGGTCGCCGAGGCGCTGAAGGCGCAAGCGGGCTTCATCGACCTTTCGGGCAATCTGTTCCGCTCGGCGATCATGAAGACCTCGGTGATCTCGGACGCGTTCCGCGCGCGCTACCTGTCGAACACCGACGACCCGGACGCGTTCGAGGGCACGGTCGCCGTGTTCGACGGGCCGGAAGACTATCACGCACGCATCGACGATCCGGCCGAGGGGATCGACGAGAACACCATCCTCGTCATGCGCGGCGCCGGCCCGATCGGCTATCCGGGCAGTGCCGAGGTGGTCAACATGCGCCCGCCCGACACGCTGATCAGACGCGGCGTGACCTCGCTTCCGTGCATCGGCGATGGCAGGCAGTCCGGCACGTCGGGCTCGCCCTCGATCCTGAACGCCTCCCCCGAGGCGGCGGCCGGCGGCGGGCTGGCCCTGCTTGAAAACGGCGACCGGCTGCGCGTCGATCTGAAGGCGGGGACGGTCAACCTGCTCGCCGATGAGGCCGAGATCGAGCGCCGCCGCGCCTCTCTCGATGCGAAAGGCGGCTATGCCTATCCCGCTTCACAGACGCCCTGGCAGGAAATCCAGCGCGGCATGGTGTGCCAGCTCGACGAGGGCATGGTGCTGGAGCCGGCGGTCAAGTACCGCGCCGTCGACCAGTCCAAGGGCCTGCCGCGCGACAGCCATTGATGCTCCCGCTTCCGGGCGGGCCGTTCCATGACGGCTTTCAGGGCAGCCGACCGGACCGGAGGACATCGGCATAGAGCATGGCATAGCGCCGCGCCATCTCCTCGCCCGTCAATTCGCTCTCGTAGCGCGCCCGGGCGGCGCGGCCCATGCGCGCGGCCATCGCCCCGTCGCGACACAGCGTATCGATCGCCTTGCGCAGGGCGTCCGCATCGCCGGGCGGCACCACCAGTCCCGTGACCGTGTCGATGTTGACGAAGGTCGTCCCGGTTCCGATCTCGCAGCAGATCAGCGGCCTGCCCGCCATCGCCGCCTCCACCAGGCTTACCCCGTAAGCCTCGGCGCGATTGACGGACGGCAGCGCGAACGCGGTGCAGTTCCTCAAAAGCGCCATCTTCTCGCCCTCGCTCGCATCGCGCACCAGCGTGACGTTGGCGGCGCCGCTGCGGGCGATATCGGCTTCAAGCGCGGCCGCGCGGGGGCCGGCCGAAGCCAGCACGATGCGGACCGGCAAGCCGGCCGCCGCCGCGATCAGCGTCGCAAACCCCTTATAGTGGCGGTTCACGCCGACCGACAGCACATAGGGCGCGCCGGCTTCCACGATCGGCCTGATGCGATCGGTCGTCTCGGCCGCCGGGTAGAGCCGCTCGCTTATGCCGAGCGGTACGATCGCCGGATCGCGGCTGGAAAGCGCCGCGCTCGTCCTGGCATAATTGTGCGAGGTGGCCACGATGCGCGCGGCGCGTGCCAGGAAAGCCCGCATGAGCGGCCGGTAGAGCTTCATGAGGGCAGCCTGCCGCACGATGTCGGAATGGTAGGTGATCACGAAGGGCGTGCGGATTCCGCGCGCAATGTGCACCAGATCCATGAATGGCCAGGGGAAATGGTAGTGAAGGATGTCGTATTCCGCCGCGATGCGCGGGAAACGGCCGAGAAAATCGGCGGAAAACCCCGTGGCGGCGATTTCGAAGTGGCGGCGAAACGGGACCAGCCGGTGGTGCGCGACCGCTTGGGGGCTTTCATCGACCGGCCCCGGCACCAGCGCTGCGACATCGGCGATAACGCCCGTATCCGGCGCGTTTTCGCACAATTGCCCGATCACGCGCTCGACGCCGCCGGCCGTCTCCGGCAGATAGGTCTTGAAGACGTGCAGAACGCGCATGGTCACCGGACCTCGGCGGCGACGCACGGCGCACACATTGTCCGCGGCCGCGCCATATTCGTCGCCCCCGTGGGATAGATTTCCCCGGCCAGACCCGCCTTGCGCGATGCGTCCGGCGCCCTTGGGGGGATCATCTGCATGACGTGCGTCAACGCGATGCGAACGCCCGAACGCGATGGCCCGTTCGGCATCACGTCGGGTGATGCTTCGCAAAGGGCGCTGTTTTTGCTCATCTTACCGATCGCAAGCATGGCGGAGACGCCAGCGGACCTCCGGAAGGCGGGCGCCGCTTCAGTCGACCGTGGCAAGTCGCGCCCGAGGCGGCCGGTGCCGCCCGGCTTATCCCTCGGGATCGCCGCACCGCTATCATGCCGGGCCGCAAAGAGGAAACGGCCATGAGCGAAACCACCGCCCGACACAAGCTGCCCTACATCATGCCGCTTCAGGCGCAGTCTCACGTGCTCCACAACGAGGCGCTGCGCCGGCTCGATGCCCTCGTGCACATCTCGGTCGTCTCGCGCGCCACCACCGCGCCGCCCGCCGCGCCCGGCGAGGGCGAGGCCCACCTCGTCGCGGCCGCGGGCGCCGGCGGCGCGTTTGCCGGGCATGGCGGCGAACTCGCCGTCTTCGAGGACGGAGCATGGGTCTTTCTGGCACCTGCGCCGGGATGGATCGTCCATGTCCGGGACGAGGCGATCGTTCTCGTCCGCATGCAGGAGGGCTGGACGCAGATGGTGCTGGGCGGGACGGTCCTCGCCGACCGGCTCGGTGTCAACGCCACGCCCGACGACACGAACCGGCTCGCCGTCATGTCCGATGTCGCCCTTTTCAGCCACGCCGCCGAAACCGGCGGCAGCGGCGCCATGCGCCTGATACTGAACAAGAAGGCGGCCGCCGATACGGGCTCCCTCTTGTTTCAGACCGGGTGGTCTGGCCGTGCCGAGATGGGGCTCGCCGGAAACGACGACTGGCATCTGAAGGTGAGCGCGGACGGGACCGCCTGGACGGAAGCGCTCGTCGTCGACGGCGCGACCGGCCGTGTCGGGATCGGCACCGGTGTCCCCTCGACGCGGCTCGACGTGGCCGGCGCCATCCGCGTCGGCGGCTATATGGCGGCCGCGCTGCCCGATGCGGTAACGGCCGGCACCGGCGCGATCGCCTATGTCCAGGACGCCGCATCCGGCCCGGTGCCCGCCTTCAGCGACGGAACGGCCTGGCACGCGCTTTGCCGGACGGGTTTCGAGCGCATCCATGTGCGCGCCTCGCCGAGCGCCGATCAGACGCTGACGAGCGATATCGACACGCTGGCGTTCGGAACCGTTCACGCCAATGAAGGGGCGGGCTGGGATGCGCCCGCCAACCGCTTCGTGGCGCCGCGCGCGGCCATCTATCAGTTCAACGTTTCGGTGCGTTTCGATCAGTTGCCGCCCGGCGGCTACACACGCTTGCTGTTGATGCGCAACGGCAGCACCGAGGGCTTCATGCTCGGCCATGCCGTGATCGGCGCGGGCGCGAGCGGCGACTTTCACACCTTGACGGTGTGCTCGGCGCTGGACCTGTCGGCGGGCGATGAGGTGACCGTCAATGGCGGTCACGCCAATGGCGGCGGCCGGGCCCATGTCGAAAGCGCCTTGTCGATATGGTCCGCGTCCTGACCCCGGCTCAACTCCGCCAGCCATCGCGCGCCTCCTCGAAAACGGCCAGGAGCCTTGGCAGGACGCATTCGGCCCGGAACCTGCCTGCGTTCTCGACCGCCTTGGCGCGGGCCGCCCCCTCGTCGGCCGCGATGCATCGCGCCATGCCGTCGGCGATCGAGGCGGACGCGAGCGGATCGACGCGCACCACCGTCTCGCCGCCAATATCGGCCATGGGCGAGCCATGCGACGTCAGGACACGCTTGCCGAACTGCTGTGCCTCGATGGCCGGGTAGCCGAACCCTTCATAAAGCGACGGCATGACGAGAAAGGCGCAGTCCCGGTAGAGGCGCGACAGTGTCGCCTCGTCCACCGGACCGAGCGCCCGCACCTTGTCCTTGGCGCCGGCCAGGGCGCGGTCGGTCGCATCTGTCAGCCAGCCGCGCGCGCCCGCGATCACAAACCGCATGTCGCCGCGCACGTCGTCGGACAGCGCAAGGAAGGCCTCGACGGCGCGCGCCAGGTTCTTGCGCGGCTCGACCGTGCCCACGAACAGGCAATAGGGCCTTGCAACGTCCAGCGCGGCGAGGCGCGCTGCGGGGGCGGGCGCGGGGCGCGGCGCGACGATGTTCGGCACGGTTGCGATCCTGTGGCCGACCCTTGGAAACCGCGCGGCAAGATCGGCGGCCGTGCGTTCCGAGACGGCGACGATGCGGGTGGCGCGGGCGACCGCCCGTGCGGTCAGGAGCCGGTCGCCCAGCCGACGATGGGCGAGCATCGTCTCGGGCGCGAATTTCCAGACCAGATCGTGGATCGTCAGAACGGTGGGCGCGAGCCGCGCCACCTGGGCCGTCAGGCGGTGCGCCGGCGCCCAGACCAGATCGGGCGCGATCTGCCTGACATGGCGCGGCAGCCCGGACCGGCCCCACGCGAGGCGCCCGACGGCACTTTGAACGTTGTCGCTGCGCACATGGACGCCGGGCAGCGCCGCGAGCACGGCGAAATCGCCGTCCAGAGGAGCGGGCGCGACCAGATGGGTCTGGTGGCCCGTGGCCGAAAGCGCCTCGACCACGTTGGCGATCGACCGGCCGATGCCGGACACGGGCCGGGTGAGATTGCGGGCGTCAATCGCCAGGACGCCAATGCGGCCGCTAGTCGAAGAGATGGACCTGTATCCCGGCGCAATCGGCTGCTTGCCGGACAAGGGGTATCTTCTTGGCTGGAACGAGCAAGTGGTTCCAACTGTCCCCATAGAAACCCGACTGCTTGATGGCGACGAACACGTTCGGAAACATGGCAATGTCGACATAGCCGTTCGTTCTGCAGAAATCGTCGATGAACGCGAAGTCGGCCAAGGCCAGCAGTTCGACAACGATGCACGGCCTGAACCGCGCGAACGTCTGTTGCGCCCCCTCCAAGACGGTCCTTTCGGCGCCCTCAACATCAATCTTGACAAGATCGATCCGCTGAACCGGGTTATCCCTCACCCAACGGTCGAGCGTGCCGCACTCCGCGATGACTTCGCGAACCCAGTCACCCGTATTGTCTGCATGGCTCCTGTCCAAGGACGAACTCGTGCTCAAAAAACCGTGCGGATTGACGGTTTCAAAGAATTGCACCCGGCCGTCGAAGTTGGACAAGGCCAGACTTGACACACTGATCTGGGCGTCGGCGTGTTCGTTGATCTCGATGTTCCGCAACAAAAGCTCTCTTGCCTGCCGCATTGGCTCGAAGGCAATTACTTTGGTGTTGCTGCTCACCTTTGCGGCGAGAAGAGCGTAAAGACCATTGTTCGCGCCAATGTCGAGGTAGCAGCCGCCCGTGATGGCCATGAAGGCGCCGACAATATCGGGCAAAGGGACCTCGTACGACGAAAGCCCACCCTGATCGACCATATTCAGAATGAAGTCTTGGCCATCATATTTGTCCATGTAGAACTTGGCCGCATAGCCACCCAAAGCCCATTCGACGGAGGACGACGCCAATTCTTTCTGTTCCTTTTGTCGATCAGTTCCCAATCGGTTTCATCAAAAAATGGACTTGAGGACACAACAAGCCAACCTCAAAAACCGCGCGGCCAGCGCGCCTGATGGCCAATGGCCTGGGCGTCTTTTCGGCCGGAAAGCACGACCATATACCATACCGTAGAACGCGTGAAACCCGTCGCGCCGACAAAAAGCGGCAGGTCTCGCCTCCACCGCTGCAACGAACTCGGCCCGCCCTCCGAAGGCGGAGGCCAGAGGTTCGAATCCTCTCGGGTGCGCCATTTCAGTTCCAAAGTGGGCACGCCGTGCGCCGCCGTTTGTGCGCTGGCGGCGGTGAGGGTTTTCAGGAGCGCTGTGCGCGAGCCCATGATGCGGGCTTCGGTCTTGTTGATCACTTCGATGCGCTGGGCGACGGCGCGGATGTGATCGCGGCGATAGGTGCCGTCGCTCTTTCGCAGACGCTTGCGGGCTGCTACGGCGAACACCTTCACCTTCTCTTCTGTCAGTTCTGGCCCAGCCCGTTCGATCGCGCCCGCCGCGCGTTCTGCGTCGGCGCGGGCCTGGTCGCGGATGGCGGAAAGTTCGGCGACACGCTCCTTCAAGGCCGGATCGTCGAGATCAGCAACGCCGTTCTCGATCGCCTCGTAGAGCCGCTTCAGCTTGGC
>NZ_CFIFWG010000123.1:0-9707 GCF_984466335.1 Roseitalea sp.
TTGGCGCAGCCGCATGAAAAGCCGCACGCCAAGCCGCCGCTCCAGGCTGGCAATGGAGCGGCTGATCGCGCTCTGGGTGAGGTTGAGCGCCAGCGCCGCCGCCGAGGCCGAACCCAGTTCAGCACTGGCGACAAATGCGCTGAGCTCATGAATGCTCGGCATATACGCATTTCTTTTCGCACGATGCATGCAGGAAACTCATGATATCAGAAGAAACCATTGTTAGGCCGAAGGGCGGGTTTGCGCTAGAGCCTTTCCAGCCCAAGGGAGACACAGCGATGGCCTTCACGCCCAGGGACAGACCCGATCTTGCCTGTTTTGATTGGTCCGATCCGTTTCGTCTCGACGCTCAACTCGGCGACGACGAACGGATGATGCGCGATGCGGCGCGGGCCTATGCGGCCGACAGGCTTCAGCCGCGCATCGTCGAGGCTTATCGCGAGGAAACGACCGATCCGGCCATCTTCGCCGAGATGGGCGAGATGGGCCTTCTGGGCGTGACGATCCCCGAGGACTATGGCGGGGTCGGTGCGGGCTATGTCTCTTACGGGCTCGTGGCGCGCGAGATCGAGCGCGTCGATTCGGGCTACCGCTCCATGATGAGCGTTCAGTCGTCGCTCGTCATGTATCCGATCCATGCCTACGGCACCGAAGCGCAGCGGCGGACATATCTGCCCAAGCTCGCGTCGGGCGCGTGGATCGGCTGTTTCGGCCTGACCGAGCCGGACGCCGGCTCCGATCCGGGCGGCATGAAGACCGTGGCGAGGAAGACCGCAGACGGCTATGCGCTGTCGGGCACGAAGATGTGGATTTCCAACAGCCCGATCGCCGACGTGTTCGTCATCTGGGCCAGGTCCGAGGGCCATGGCGGCAAGATCAAGGGCTTTGTGCTGGAAAAGGGCGCCAGGGGCCTGTCGGCGCCGAAGATCGAGGGCAAGCTTTCGCTGCGCGCATCCGTCACCGGCGAGATCGTCATGGACGATGTGGAGGTGGGCGAGGATGCGCTGCTGCCCGATGTCGAAGGGCTGAAGGGTCCGTTCGGCTGCTTGAACCGGGCGCGCTACGGCATTTCATGGGGCGTGATGGGCGCGGCCGAACATTGCTGGCACGCAGCAAGGCAATACGGGCTCGACCGCGCCCAGTTCGGCAGACCGCTGGCGCAGACACAACTGTTCCAGAAAAAGCTCGCCGACATGCAGACCGAAATCGCGCTGGGCCTTCAGGGGGCGTTGCGGGTCGGCCGGCTGATGGACCGAGGCGATGCGGCACCCGAGATGATTTCGCTGGTCAAGCGCAACAATTGCGGCAAGGCGCTCGATATCGCGCGGGCGGCGCGCGACATGCATGGCGGCAACGGCATCTCGGAGGAGTTTCAGGTGTTCCGACACATGGCCAACCTTGAAACGGTCAACACCTATGAGGGCACGCACGACGTGCATGCGCTGATCCTGGGCCGCGCGCAGACCGGCCTGCAGGCGTTTTCCTGATGACGACGCCACTTGCCGGGCTGCGGGTTCTGGAGCTGGCGCGCATCCTCGCCGGCCCCTGGGCGGGACAGTTGCTGGCCGATCTGGGCGCCGATGTGATCAAGGTGGAGGCGCCCGAAGGGGACGACACAAGACGGTGGGGTCCGCCCTTCATCGGCGACACGGCCGCTTATTTTCACGCCGCAAATCGCGGCAAGCGCTCCATCGTGGCCGACTTTCGCAAGCCTGGGGATCTGGCGCGGGTCAAGGCGCTGGCGCACGATGCCGATGTGGTGATCGAGAACTTCAAGCTTGGCGGGCTGGCGAAATTCGGCCTGGACGCCGGAAGCCTTGCCGCGGCCAATCCCGGACTGGTCTACTGTTCGATAACCGGCTTCGGGCAGACGGGGCCTTATGCGATGCGTCCGGGCTATGACTATCTGGTGCAGGGCATGGGCGGGATCATGTCGCTGACCGGGGAACCGGATGGACCGCCCCAGAAGATGGGCGTCGCCTTTGCCGATATCTTCACCGGTCTTTACGCCACGGTCGCCATTCAGGCAGCGCTTATCCGGCGGCGGGAAACCGGTCTTGGCGAGCACATCGACATGGCGCTTCTGGACTGCATGACGGGCGTGATGGCCAACCAGGCGATGAATTACCTGGTCACCGGCGTCGACCCGGAACGGATGGGCAATGCCCACCCCAACATAGCGCCCTACCAGGTCTTTGCCGTCGCCGACGGGCACATCGTTCTGGCCGTGGGAAACGATGCGCAATTCGCGCGGCTGTGCGCCTATCTGGGGCTTGAACTGGCATCCGATCCGCGTTTTGCGGGCAATGCGGAGCGCGTCCGCAACCGCGCGCTCCTGACCGAGCGCCTGGCGGCGGCGCTGGCGGGGCGCGCCAAAAAGCCCCTCCTTCATGACCTGGCGCGCGAGGGCCTGCCCGCGGGCCCCATCAACTCGATGTCCGAAGTCTTTGCCGATCCGCAGGTCATCGCGCGCGGGATGCGGATCGATGCCGACGGCGTGCCCGGCATTCGCAGCCCGATCAGCTTTGCGAACGCGGAACTGGCATTGGCCAGGGGCGCGCCGACGCTCGACGGGGACGCCGAAGCGCAATGGGCCGGCAGATCGGCTTGAGGCGCATATCATGCCAGGGTTAAAGCCCATTGCTGCGTTGATTTGACGGATCAAACCAGATTCCAGGCTTCCAATCCGTAGTGTTGCGGCTGGACCTCGAATTCTGAACAGCTAAACTCATAGTGCGTCGCGTCCGCTAGGTCAGGCTGTTGCGGCTGGACCTCGAATTCTGAACAGCTAAACTCACAACCGTTGTCGCCCGGTCCATCTGAAAGTTGCGGCTGGACCTCGAATTCTGAACAGCTAAACTAGGCGCGGATCGCGACATGGCTCATGTCCGTTGCGGCTGGACCTCGAATTCTGAACAGCTAAACTGTTCGAGTTGAACGACCGGCTTGCGGTCAAGTTGCGGCTGGACCTCGAATTCTGAACAGCTAAACTGATCGAATACCGGATCAAGGCCGGTCCTGGGTTGCGGCTGGACCTCGAATTCTGAACAGCTAAACTCCGGGGTCGCGGTAGAGCATCAGCCGCGCGGTTGCGGCTGGACCTCGAATTCTGAACAGCTAAACTCCACTCCCGCACCTCACGCAGATTGTGGGCGTTGCGGCTGGACCTCGAATTCTGAACAGCTAAACTGGATGGCGTCGTAAGGTCCTGAATTCCCAGGACTTTGCGCGGTTCATTGTTGCCCGGAAACGCGCCATTCGCTTCAAAACATCACCAATTGATGCGGGTTTTCCCGGGCCGCCCGCCGGCTCTGATCAGAGAAATGCACGGTATCGCGATACTGCCGGTCGGTGAAGTTCAGAATCTGAATGTCGCCTTGAGCAGGCAGATTGCGCGCGATCCGCGTCACGCGCGTTGCGAACGCCTCCTTGCCGTTGACAAAACGGGCATAGACCGAGAACTGGCTGCGCTCGAATCCCTCATCAAGAAGAAAATTGCGGAAATCGGTGGCCGCCCTGCGCTGCGGCTTGGTGTCGGTTGGAAGATCGAACATCACGAGCATCCACATGAGGCGATATCCTGAAAGGTAGCTGACCGGCTGCCTCATGCACCGAGCCTGGCCAGGGTCAAGGGGTCGGGCGGGCGCGGCAGCGCCAGCCTGACGGCGCCGGCCTCGAAACTCTGGCCCAGCGTGGTGGCAAGCTTCATCAGCGCCACCGACGCCGGCGTTAAGGCGTCGCCGAGGGGCAAATCGGTGGCGATCAGCCGTGCCAACGCCTGCTTGGCGTGCGTATCGACGTCAGGCCCGTTGCGCTGCGCAAGGTTGCGGGCCGCGCAATCGACCAGCGGCCGAAAGGGCTCCATCAGGTCGTCAGCGAGCGCGAACGCGTTGCCGCGGTTGGAGTGATGCAGCCCGATGGTCGGATGCAGGCCGGCGGCCACTACGGCGCGGGCGGTGGCAGCCCTCAGCACGGTGTAGCCATAGTTCAGCAGCGCGTTTACGCCGGTTCCGCCGGTGTCGCGGCGAAAATCGCCGCCCATCATCATCGGCCAATACAGCCGGGCGGCCTGGGCTTCCACATTGGTGTGGTCGCCGGAGGTCACCTTGCGCGCCAGCATCTTCACCGGCGCGGGGCTTTGCCCTGCTGCTTCAAGTGCGGCGGCCTGCATCCCGATCTTGGCGACAACGACAGCCTTCCACGCCTGTTTGCGGAACGGCGCCTTGGACTGCCATTGGGCCCTCAGCCGCGCGCCTTGGGCGTGATGGCCTTCGAGCGGCATGAGCACCGATCTGGGCGCGTGATTCGATCCGCAAAGGACAACGGGTGCGCCGCGGTCCGCCAACTCGGTCAGAAGCGAAGTCGACCAGGTCGTCCCGTGGGCGTGGACGATCACGCCGGCGATCCGGTCGAGCGGTGTGCGGCCGATCTCATGCCCGCCTTCGGAGACCTTCAGGAACCCGCGGTCGCGGGAGAGATGCCGCCCATCGGTCGCAATGTCGATGATCTGATCCACAATTCAATACTCCAAGCTGCTGGAATCATGGTCGATTGTTTTGCGCGCCGTTCAGCTATCCTCGGTCTCTTGGCCCCGGATCGCGGATACGGCCGATCTCATTGACCACGACACGCCGCGCGCGAGCCTGTTTCAGCGAGGCGGGGCGCAGCCGGATGAATACGTCTTCCGTGTCTTTTCGATAGCGCCGGTCCGCATCGGCTTCGGTGTGCGCCACCAAAGTCACGGTGCCGTTGGCATCGAACTTCTCGACGGTGGCGATCACCGGGCCGAACTTGCTTTCCTCCAGCTTCACCATGTCGTTCTTGTGCAGACGCAGCAGGCGCTTGGCCGCCGGGTGGGGCCGCCTCGCGCGGCCCTGATGGGCCTCGAAGGTCGAGATCACATGGTGCACCCACGTGCCGTCGGGCAGGCGCCACACCTCGTAGCAATGGTTGCTGTCGGGCTTGTAGCCCTTGTAGGGCCGACCACCGGGTTCGCTCATCGCGATCACATCGACCGCATCGATCAGGCGCACCCGACGGATGCCCTGATAGGGACCCGGACGTGCGTTAAAGTCTGCGAGCGCGCCGGTGAACTCCTTGCCCTCCTTGCCTTCGGTTGCCCGCTTTAGCGCGCGGACCAGATCGGCATCGCGGATCTTGTCGAGATCGGAGGGCTTGAGGTTATCCAGAGGCTTGCGGGTGACCACCATGGGCACGCCGTTGCGGGTCTCGTCGGTCAGCCCATAGGCGGTCTCGTTGTGAAGCTGCCCGGCGGTGCTGTCGCGGCCCTTTTTGCGGGCGTCGAAATCGATCCGGCCATGGTCGGCGCGATGGCTGACAGTCATGGCATCGAGCCGCGCCTTCAGATCGTCGCGAAAGCCGATCCACGGATCGTCGGTGTCGCGGGCCACCTCTTCGGCTGAGCGGCCCTGCCGCTCGATGCTGCCGGCGGCGTCGGCGATGCGTTTGACAAGGCCTGGGTCGACCGCGCCGATCACCGCCGCGTCGATGGCGTGGTGCCGGTGATCGGTACGGTTCTTGGCCTTGACCGCGCCCTTGTTGTGATCGGGCAGCAGGGAGTTCAGCCCCCAATGTCGGCGCAACATCTCGGTCAGCTTGCCCGGCACGACCCAGACATGCCCGCCTTCGGTGTAAAGCGGTTCCAGATATGCCTTGGCGATGCGCGACAGATACTGGGTATCGACCAGCGCCCGGTCGAGGAAATCGTTCTCGCCCTCGAACCGCTCCATGGCGTCGGGGGCAAAGCGCCAGCGTTTGTTCTCGGGCAGATATTTCAGATTGGCTTCGATGTCGGCCCACTGACCGGTTCCGCCCCAGGCTTCCCAGGGCGTCCTGGTTGCGCTTTTGCCGGTTGGCCTCACGCAGGCAGATGGTGCGGTTGGCGAAACTGTCGTCGAGAGTGCGGGAATAGGGCAGGATGTGATCGACCTCGCAGGACCCGTCGAACAGCATGGGTGCGCTGATCTTGGTTCCGGTATAGGGGCAGAAGCGGCGCATCGGGTCCTCGCCCAGGTCCTCCCAAAGCCTCAGGGTCATGCGGTTGCGGCCATTGTCTTGCTGGCCGAGATGTCCGAGTTTTTCGGCCCGCTTTTTCGCGGCCTCCGTTGCGGCTTTCAGATTGCGCTGGCTGGCCTTGCGCTGGTCCTCGGACTGTTTCAGTTCGCGCGCCAGTTCCACCACGATCTCATCGGGCTTGCCATGCTCATTGATGATCAGGTTGACGACCCGCCTGAGTTGGTTGAGCCCGATATGCACGGTCGGGTTGGTGATCCGGCCATAGCGGGTCACGTCGTCATGGTCGGGGTCGTAGCTGCCGGGGATCACGTGCCGCTCCAGCAATTTGCCATAGTAGGGCAGAGGCCACGCCCAGTCCTTGGCACCAGCCGGCCGCGTCGCCGGATCATCCAGCACCTCACCGGTGCGCCCGTCCGAATGATGCCACCCCACCGCAGCGACAGCCTCCGCGTAAGTGCGCGGAAGGTTGGCGCCAGGGTCGGGTTCGATGAGGGTCGCGAGGATCTTTCGTGTCGCCGTCTCGCCCAACCGGCCATAACCCTCTGGCAGCGGCGCGCTGGCGGTTGCCTCGGCATGGGCTTCATCGAGCCCCTGGGCCGCCATCAGCCAGGCCACCAGTTCGGCATGTTCGGTATCGGACTGGACGGCCCGTATCCGCCGGACGACATCCCATTGCGCATCGGCATCGAGCGCCGACCAGCCGGCCCCCAACCGGCCGGGATGGCCGAGGCTGGCCCGCACCGGATCGCAGGCGATCGAATCGCGGTTGATGGTTTCGAGCGTGAAGCGTTCGCCGGCCGGCAGCTTGAGCGTCTTGGCCAAGGCTGAGAGCGTGAGGTTCATCGCGCTCGGGCTCTTGGTCGGCTTCCTGGTGTCGAGCGCAACGATGATCGTGTCGCGCTCTTGCATGGTCAGCGCCCGCGCCGTTCGCCCGTCCGCGGTCACGCGCAGCTGATTGACCGTCTCATAGAGCGTCCGGCGCTGGGTCAGCGGATGGGCCTTGGGCAATCGGCGTTCGTCGCGCGGCACGCCGTGCTGGCCTGCGAAGAGGCACAGGCCGACCTCCGGCTCTTTCAGGGGACGCTGATAGAAGATCGTTTCGAACAGGAGGTCGCGCAGATCTTCGGTCAGCACTTGCGGATGATGCCGCGCCTGGACGTCCCAGATCTTGCCGAACTCATCCTCAAGGTGCCGCCGGTCGGGGTAGAAATCGTATCCCGCCTCTTCCTTCTCGGCATTGTCGCGGCGCGCGATGGTCAGCCGCGTGCGCACCGATGGCGTGCGGCGCGGGTCGGGCGCGGCGGCACGGCGCAAATGCAGAAACGCGCCATAGCTGCGCGCGCCCTTCAGCATCATCGCCTGATCGAGCCGCGCGGTGGCGTCCCTGATCTTGCCGCTTTCATTGTCGCCGCGATCGGTCTTGCGGTTGCTTTTGAAGCCCCGGCGCTGGTTGAGGTGAAACAGCGCCCGGCCGAGGTGGGTCAGCGGCAGCGCCTCGTCGAGCGCCCGGGCGCGCAGTTCATAAGGATCGAGCGCTTCGAGCGCCTTGGCCTCCGCCGGGTCCTTCGGCATCAGCCCTGCTTCGGCGAGGCGTTTCATCAGCGCGGCGCGGCGTCTGAGGTAACGGTCGCGCCAGCGGCGCATGGACCGGGCGTTGCGACGCCCCACGGCAAGGGACGCACCGACCTTGCCGGTTGCAGCTGGTTCGCGCCCATCGGAGAAGATGCGCACGCCGAGATCGATGATGCTGGCAATGCGCTCGCCTTCCAGAGTATAAAGGCACCAGCCGATGGAGTTGGTGCCGATGTCGAGAGCGAGGCGGGTTGTGGTACGCATGATACTCACCGAAAAAGAGCATATGAGCTTACGGCGATAGCTGCATCAAACTCAACAGCAGCTACCATCTGTATTATAATATTTTTTTGGATATTTACTGCCTATTCCATAATTCAATAGATTGAGCTTGCGGCTAACGGGTTATGGCTTGTCGTGGAGTCCGAGTGCACACCGGGCGTTGTTCCCACGACCAAACTCTGGCCAAGCACTTGTCCTGTAAACCCGGACAGCGGAGGTCCACACTCGGAGTTGCCGTAGTTTAAAATGCCCTTGCATGGCGCAAAGCTGCGCCTTGAAAAGATCATTTTGTTACGGCTGGACCAAAATCTGCCCACTGCCAGATTGACCTCAAGGAAACTTGAGGGTACGCTGATAGTGTTCAGAATTCGTGGTCGAGCCGCTAACAAGCATTCGATTGCACCACATTGAGCGCGGGCTACGGCCCGCGTTTCCTTTTGGCTGAAGGACGCAGCAGCCGAAGGGGGTTCGGACCGGGTGGTCAGCATCGAGGGTCTGGCCGCGATCAGCCGTTCCAGGGTTCCGTTTCGGGATGGAGCTGCGACTTCCTCAAGCGTGCACTTGCCTTCTTCGCCCGTCACGGCACTCTGTCGGAACGGGTCGAAGACCGAACCTGTGAGGATGTCGAACATGACCTTGTTCGACCGTGTCAGAAGCCCCGAGATGCGCAGGATCGCGATCCTGATCATCAGCCACAGCCTTGACCAGGTGTTCCGCCTTTCGGACCGCATCTGCATTCTGCGGCGCGGCCAGCAGATCAGCATCCGGGAAGCGGCCTCGACCGACAAGAACGACATCGTTTCGATGATCACTGGCCTGCATTGATTGTTCAGACCGTTCAAGCCCAAACACGCATGGCGCAAGGCTGCGGCCCGCACCGTCGACAATCTATGGAACGCAACCGCCGACAGCATCGGCGCCTTCAAACCTGACGATGTCGAACCACCCAGGCCGCCGGATATGTCCCCGGATAAATCGAACCCGCCCTAGCGGCTGCCGAAGCCGTCCAATTTTTGAGCGCTGAAGTTTGCTTGGTCGCCTCCATGGAAGCGGATTGACGGGCGATCGGCCGATCCCGCCTCGATGATCGCAAGGCGATGAAATCGCCACCACAGCGCTTGCTTTCCAGGCCGGCAGCGACTACTAAGCCGCCTTGCCGGGCCCGAGGGCCGACCGCGCAACGCACCCGTAGCTCAGCTGGATAGAGCACCAGACTACGAATCTGGGGGTCGGGAGTTCGAATCTTCCCGGGTGCGCCATTTCGGTTCCAAAGTGGGCACGACGTATGCCGCCGTTTGAGCGCTGGCGGCGGTGAGTGTTTTCAGGAGCGCGGTGCGCGAGCCCATGATGCGAGCCTGGGTCTTGTCGATCACCTCGATGCGCTGGGCGACGGCGCGCAGGTGATCGCGGCGATAGGTGCCGTCGCTCTTTCGCAGACGTTTGCGGGCCGGTTCGGCGAACGCTCTCACTTTCTCTTCCGTTAGGTCCGGTCCTGCGCGTTCGATGGCTCCGGCCGCGCGTTCTGCATCGGTATGTGCCTGATCGCGGATGGCGGAGAGTTCGGCGACTCGGCTCTTCAAGGCCGGATCGTCGAGATCAGCAACGCCGTTCTCGATGGCCTCGTAGAGACGCTTCAGCTTGGCGTCGGCCTCAGAGGCGCGCTGGCGCAGTTCGGTGATGTGGGTACGCCGCCGGGCGATGTAGTCCTCTCGCCGGTGGAGCACTTCCGACAACAGGGTCGTCAGTCGGCGCGAATGTCTGGCCCTCGTGGCGGACACATCGCTCTCAGGCGCACGCGTCGCCCGTGAGCTGGATCG
>NZ_CFIFWG010000124.1:0-9622 GCF_984466335.1 Roseitalea sp.
TCGGCCCAGTCGGCCGAATAGGCCCGGTCATGGGCCGGCATGTCGCCATAGACCTCGCCCCAGACGCCGACGACAAGGCCGAGGCAATCGCAGCCCACGCCGCGCCGGCGACCCTGATGGCGGTAGGGCGTGCCCAGCCACCGGCGCGCGGATGCCAGGATGGCGGCGCGGGTCGAATCGGGCTCAGGGGACAAGGGGGCCGCCATCGAAGACGTCGTCGCGGCGCGGATAGCCCAGCGCCCGGTCATCGCCCGGCATGTGCGGGAAACCGCGAAAGTTGAGATGGTTGGCGAACTTGGCCTTGCAGGTCTCGAAGCGCTTGTCGCAACCGGCCAGAAGCGTCGCCAGATCGCCGGCCTCCGGTGCCGGCCCCATCGGCGCGCGCAGCGTGACGCGGGCCAGACCGTCTTCGAGCAGGCGAACGGAGGCGACGGCCAGGGCATCGCCCGCCCGCGCCCCGGTCCGGAACCGCAGCAGGCCGCCATCGTACCAGCGGTCGGCGAACGGAACGATGCCGGCCAGATCGATCACGCGGGCGCCGTCGGCGGTGTCGACCGTTCCGGCATCGGAGAAGCCCGGCGCGCCGGCCAGATCGAAGCCGCAGCGCCCGTCGCCGAGCTGGGCGTCGCACTGGCGCGTGAAGAAGCGGCCGCGCGGCTGGTCGAGCGCCGCCGACAGGCTGCGCAGTTCGGCGCGGAACGTGCCGCCCTCGCGCACGATCTCGCCGATATGGAACCGGCGCAGCAGCGTGGCCGTTTCCGGCGCCCGCCAGTTGACGAGGTAGAGCGCGACATCGGCGCCGTCATAGGCGCCGCGCGCAATGTCGGCCTCGGCGATCGCCTCGGAGGCAAGGGCCCCGGACACGTCTGAGATGTCACCGCCAAGGCCGAGCGATGCCTCGGCGGCGCCGGCGGAAAACCCGGTGCGCGGCTCGCAGAGGACGCCGGCGACGGCCAGCGGCCGGTCATGATCGGTGAAGCCCAGCGTGACGCCATCGGCGCGCGCGAGAATCCAGGCAAGGCATGCCGTGGTCGCCGCGCCTTCGAGGTGGGCCCGAAGATCGGGATGCAGGGCCTTCATGCGATCACCTCCACGAGCACCAGATCGTCCAGCGACCCGCTGCGGTCGTCGGCGCGCGTCACCGAAAGGCTCCGGTTCTCGAAGCGGACGGGCACGTCGAACCGACAGCCGGCGGTGACCGACACGCCGGCAGCGGGAGGCGGTGTGATCGTGACGCGCCCCGTCGCCGGATCGACGGACATGGCGGCGGCATCGACGGCCACGCCGTCCAGAGCGACGAGCACGCTCGCGGCTTCGGGCCTGCGGATGGTGCGGCCGCTTGCGGTGGCGAGCTGGAACGTGTCGCTGGCACCGTCGCCCTTACCGATCGCCGCGTCGGTCGCGCCGGGCGCGCCGCCGTCGGCCGCGGTCGACTGTTCGAGCGGATCGCGGAACCGGAAGGCGTGCAGCGGGCCGCCGCGCGCCTCGAAGAACGAAAGGACCGCGCGGATCTCGCCGATCGGCCGGGTGCCGATCGGAATCGTGTAGCGGCGCAGGGCGTCGGCCGTGCGGGCATTGCGCGTTTCATGCCCCGAGGCCAGGGTGACCACATCGATCCGGCGCCGCGTCGCCACCTGCACGCCAAAGGGCTGGCGAACGGCGAAGGCGACATCATGGAAGGCGGACAAGAGGCGGCTCCTCAAACGCCGCGCCGGCCGCGCATCACCGCGCGCGCCAGCGCCGCGCTGACCTGCGATTGCGAGCGCTCGAAGCTTCGGGCGTCGGGCGTGGAGATGTTGACGATCACCGTCGGCGCCGGGCCGCCCGCGCCGTCCGAGGCCACCCCCAGCGCGCCGTCCGCGCCGCGTCTGAGGGGCAGGATCGCCTCGGCGCCCGCTTCGCCCGCGACACCCACGCCGCCGCCATGGGGGAAATAGGCCGGCGCGGCGATCACGCCGCCCGATCCGGCGAACAGTCCAGTCGAGGCGAGGCCGCCCATGGCGAAGGGCTTGAAACCGCCAAGCAGGCCGCCGAACATGCGCGCGGCAAAACCGTCGAGCGCGCGTTCGAGCGGCGCCAGGCCGGCATCGAGCGCCCGACCGGCGATGCTCATGGCGATGTCGCGAAACACGCTCTCGACGGAACTGCCCTCAAAGGCGATGTCCCGGAAAGCGCGTGTGACGGTGTGGCCGAAGCTCTCGGCCTTGCGCTCGGCCTGCGACAATGCCTCCTCGAATTTCGACGTATCCGCATCGATGGCTATGATGATTTCCTCATCCATCGCACATGTCCTGGCTGTCCGGAAAATCGTCGAGCATGCGATCGAGCGACCGCCGGTGGGGCGGCGCCGGCGCGCCCGCGCCCCAGGCGCCCATGGCGGCTGCCAGTTCGCGCGGGGTCATCGCCCAGAACTGGGCCGGCGCAAGGCGCAGCACGCCCAGGCCGAAGCGCATCGCCTCGCTCCAGGGGAACGGTCGCGCGCCCGGTTCATCCGGCATCGCCGGCCTCGCCGAAAGTCGCCGTCAGAAGTTCGCTGACGATGGCAGCGTAGCCGGCAAGCCCCCCGTCCGCCTGCATCCCGGCAACGTCCTCAAGCGTGAAGGTGTGCCCGCCGCCCTCAAGGCCGGCATGGATGATCACCATCAGATCGCGCGCCGAGAGCCGGCCCGAGGAAAAGCGCGCGCCCAGCGCGGCAAGGTCCGAGACCGCAAAGGCGGCTTCGAGCCTGGCCAGCGCGCCGAGCGTCAGGCAAAGGCAGCGGTCCTTGCCGCCCAGATTGGCCACGATCTCTCCCCGTTTGGCGTTGACCAGCATCACAAGGCCCCGAAGGTCAGTTGGGAGGCCGATTCAAGGGCCAGTTCGAAGGTGACCTCGCCGTCATGATTGCCCGCATAATCGAGCGCGGTGATCGCGAACGCGCCGGTGACCGTGCCGAAATCGGGGATCACGATCCGCCATTGGGCGATCGTTCCGTCGAAGAAGGCCCGGCGCACCAGCGCATCGGATGCCGCGTCCTTGAAGATGCCGGTTCCCGACAGCGAGGCGCGCCTGATGCCGGCGCCGCCCAGCAATTGGCGCCAGCGGCCGGCGGATTCGGTGTCGGTGACATCGACGGTCCGCGCGCCGAAGGCGATGCGCTTGGTCCTCAGCCCGGCGACCGAAACGAAGGCCTGCGTGCCGGCGTCGAAGAGCTTGAGAAGAATGTCCTTGCCGCGCTGGGCTGCCATCGGGGCGTCTCCGTCTGGTTCTGAAGGGTGAGGGGCAGGATCAGGCCGCCGGCTCGCACAGGAACCGGAAGCGCAGCGTGCCGTGGAACGCCGCCTGCCCACGATCATGGGCGTAGGTCGCGCTCGACTGCGTTGCGAGCACGATGCGGGTTGCGTCAGCGGTCGCCGGTGCGGCGGCCGGAACCCGCTCCGAGACGCGCTCGGCCACCGTGTAGAGCACGCCGCGACTGGGCCCGCGCGCATAGATATGGATCGTGGCGAGGAACGCCCGGCCGGGGCCGTCGTCCGTGCTCCAGTCGCTCGCCTCGATCCGGCCGAGATAAACCGCCGGCAACGCGCGGCGCGGCGGCGGCCGGTCGAAGATCGACGGCGGGTCGCCCAGTTCGGCGATCAGCGCCGCGTCCGACGACAAAAGGCCGAAGAGCCACCGGTGCAGATCGTCGATCACCGGCGTTCATCCTCGTCCCTGGCGGTGCGCGCCGCTTCCTCGGCCAGGCGCTCGGCCCGTTCGTCGGCCTTTCGCAGCGCGGCGCGGCGCAGGGCGGAGATCAGGGCGCCGACGGTCAGACGCACATGCAGGTTCATGCCGGCACCTGCGTCTCGATGCGGCATTCAAGGAAGCGGCCCGTCATGTCTGGATCGTGAACGGTGCGGATGATGTGGCGCTGCGTGCCGGCGACAAGGCGCATGGCCGGCCCGATGCGCGGATCGGCGCGAACGAGGACCGTGCGCGCGAGCGCCGGCTCCTGATCGCCCGCGCGGACCGGCGCGGACGGCCGCGTCGTCTCGACCCTGCCCCAGACGAAGGCCACATGGGTCCAGCTTTCCACCGTTCCGCCATATTGGTCGGGCCTCGACGAGAACTGCTCAAGCGCAAAGCGCGTGCGCAGCCGGCCGGGATCAAAGGGCTTGCGCGGCATGGTCACAGTCCGATCCGCCGCCAGGGGCGCACGAGCCGCGAATAGGCCATCGGGACCGACACGGGCTGGTCGGCCGCGTCATAGACGGCGCGGAACTCGTACCAGTGCGCGACCAGCGCCAGCACCGCGCGCCTGAGCGTGTCGGGCACCTCGACGCCCGTTCCGCCGAAACCGGCGCGAAAGTCGATGTCGATGCCGTTCGCGCGCGCGGGGACGCCGCCCGGCTCGAAGGCCAGCGTGGCGGGGCGGCGGCGCAGGTCGAGCCGGTATGCGCCGCCGTCGAGCGTGACGGGCGCGCCCTCGCCGTCATAGACCGTCACGGCGATGATCGAGGCGGCGGGATGGCGCGGCAGCGCGACCGGCCCGGACGGCGGGGCGGACAGCGACACCCGCCAGCCCTGATCGATCAGGGCGAGGCCGGTGTCCTCGGTCAAAAAGCGCGCGGCGGTCTTGACGAGTTCGCCGATCAGCGTGTCCTCGCCATCGTGGGTGAGGCGCATGTGCGCCTTGGCATCGGCGAGGGTCACCGGCGCGACGGCCGGATCGGCAAGGGGCATCAAAAGCATGGCATGTCCTTGAACAGGTGGGGAAACGGGCGGCCCGGCAGGGAGGCGGACCGGGCCGCCCGCGCACGGCGCGGCGTGCGGGCGCGGGTGGACGAGGCCGCGCCGCCGCTCAGCTCACGCCGAACTTGACGAGCTTGATCGCGTCGAAATCCTGGACGCCGCCGCCGACGCGCTTGGTGGTGTAGAACAGCACGTATGGCTTGGCGGAATAGGGGTCGCGCAGCACCGAGATGCCGCGCCGGTCGACGATCAGGTAACCGCGGGCGAAATCGCCGAAGGCGATCGAGAACGAGTTCGCCGCGATCGCCGGCATGTCCTCGGCCTCATGGACGGCAAAGCCCATCAGCGCCGGCTTCTGATCGGCGGTCGCCGGCGGCTTCCAGATATAGTCGCCATCCGCATCCTTGAGCTTGCGGATCGCGGCCTGGGTCTTGCGGCTCATCAGCCAGTTGCCGTTCTGCCGGTAGCCGGCCTTGAGCGCATAGACGGTCTCCAGCAGAACGTCGGACGCATCGGCCGCCGGCAGACCGGCGCTGGTGCCGGTGGCGATGTAGCCGATACCGCCCCAGCTCCAGCCCGTCTCGGCGATCTTGGCGTAGTCGAGAAAGCCCTTGGGCTTGTTGACGCCGTTGCCGGCGACGAAGGCGGCGCCTTCCTGCTCGGAAAAGGCGGCCTCCACCTCGGCGGTGATCCACCGGTCGATGTCGATCGCGCTGTCCTCAAGCAGCATCGCGGTCGCCGCCGGCATGGCGTAGATCTCGGCGGTAGGGAAGCTCAGTTCGGCCAGCGCCGCCGTGTTCGTCTCGGGCCGCGGGGCGGTTTCGCCGACCCAGCCGACGTCCGGTCCGGTCGTGGCGAACGGCTTCTTGAGGACCGCTCCGGTCACCTGGCGCACGCTCGCGAGCGCGCGGATCGGCGACAGGTCGCGAAGCCGGCCGGCGATCGCCGTCTCGGTCTCGGGCGGCACCAGGAAGCCGCCATCGGGCCCCGAACCATAGGACATGGCCTTGGATTCAAGCCTGCGGAGGCCGTTCTCGTCGCCCTTGCGCACATAGCGCTCGAACGCGGCCCTGTGTTCGCCGGCCGGACCGAAGAGCGCGCCGCTCGCCGCCGGGCGCACGGCCTTGGCGACAAGCCGTTCGAGCACGCGCTTGTGCTCGTCGACGGCCGCGTTGATGCGGTCGACCTTGTCGGCGGAGACGGCATCCTCGCCGAGCCGGGTTTCGAGTTCGCTGAGGCGCTCGTCATTGGCCTGCTTGAAGGATTCGAAGGCGCGCATGAAGTCGTCGAAGGCTTCGGCGACATCCCGGGCGTGGGACGCCGGAAGCGGTGCGAGCGGAGCGGCGGCGGTGCCGGTCGCGGCCTTGGTGTTCGGCGCCCACGCGCCGTGCTGGAGGCTTGTCATGATCGCAGTTCCTGTGTCTTGCGGTTGATCAGGTCGGCCGCGCGGCGGATCGCGCCGGCAAGGCGCGGGCCATGGTGCGCGGCGGTCTCGGAGGCGGCTTGCCGCCCGCCATCCAGCGCGGCAAACCCTTTGGCGAGGACCGTTCGGGCCTGCCTTCGCGTCAGCCCGGCGTCGCGCACGAGCCAGCGCTCGAACTGCCGGACGGTCGGCAGCGGGGCGGCCTTGACCGCCGCGATGCGCGCCTCGGGCAGCATCGGAAAGGTGACGATGGAGATTTCCCACAGATCGGCTTCCAGTATGTGCCGGACGCCGGTGGCCGCATCCATCCGGGCGCGGACGGTCCTGAAGCCGATCGACAGGCCGTCGAGCCCGCCGGCGCGCATCAGCGACAGGACCTCGCGGCCGCGCGTCACATCGGTGTTGATGCGGCCCTTAACCCTCAGGCCGCGGCCGTCCTCGACGATGGACAGCCAGTGGCCGATCGGCTCGTCCGGATTGTGCTGGAACAGCATGCGGATGCCCGCCGCCCCCTTGTCGGCCAGCGAGCGGGCGAACGCGCCGGGCGCGACCTTCTCCTTGCCCAGATCGACCGCGTCAAAGACGCTCGCATAGCCGGTGAAGACGCCGGTCGCCTCGACGCGCGTCAGCTCGGCGCCGGCATATTTGCTCTCAAGTGCGTTCATCGTGCCTCTTCCGGTCCGATTTTTCGGGGGCCAGCCGGCCGTTGCGGGCGGCAAAGCGGATGGCCAGGCCCATCGCCCACCAGATGCTCAACGAGGCCAGCGCCGCGCCCATCAGAACGGTTTCGGTGTCGGACAGCGCATCGGCGATGGCGAGCCGCTCGGCGACCGCCACACCGACCGTGGTGCCGAAGACGACACCGCCCGTCACGCCGGTCAGAAAGCGCAGCGCGGCCTCCCGGCGGGTCCGCGGGAACAGATAGGCAAGCGAGATCGCGGACCCGGCGACGGCACCGGCCAGCCTGGCCAGCCACAGCGTGCCGGCCGGGTTGATGTCGCTCATCGGGGCGCCAGCCGGTCCGGCTCCGGCGCATAGCCCACGGCGGTCCGCTTTTCGGCGTCGGTCAGGAAGGAAGCCCCTTCGAGCCGCGCCCACAGCGCGTCGCGTTCGGCGGCAAGGCCCTCGACCTGGTCGAGATCGATGCCGATGCGGATGCGGCCGGGATAGAGCGGGGCGAGCCAGTGTCCCACCTCCTCGCTCGTGCGCCGCAGCAGCGGCAGGACCGTGAGCCTGTAGAAGGCCCGCTGGGCTTCCTGATAGTTGGAATAGGTGTTGTCGCCGGGAATGCCGAGCAGCATGGGCGGCACGCCGAAGGCGAGCGCGATGTCGCGGCTGGCCGAATTCTTGGCCTCGATGAAATCCATGTCCCTGGGCGTCAGGCCCATCGCCTTCCAGTCGAGCCCGCCTTCCAGCAGCAGGGGCCGGCCGGCATTGCCGGCGCCCGAATAGCCGTCCTCAAGCTCCTTTTTGAGCTGGTCGTACTGATCGGGCGTCATGTTGGAGCCGTCGCCCGGCGCATAGACGAGCGCGCCGGACGGGCGCGCGGCATTGTCGAGCAGCGCCTTGTTCCACCGGGCGGCGGCGTTGTGCACGTCGAGCGCCATCAGCGCCGCCTGGAGGGGGGCGAACCCGTCCGCCTCGCTGAGCGGGTTGTACAGTGACAGGTGCAGAAGCTGCGGACCGTCGCCGGCATCGTCGATGCGGATGGCGCGCGGGCCGTCCACCGTGTCGTGGACGCAGCGGACCGGCCAGCCCCGCGCGTCGGTCTCGAAGCGGACGCGGTCTGGCCTCAGACAGTGGAGCTGCACCTTGCCGCCCACCGCGTCCGAACGCTCGACATAGGCGTTTCCGGACAAAAGCAGGTTGCCGAAAACGGTCTCGATGAAAGCGGCGCGCGACTGGGAGAGGTTGGGCCGCGCAATGACACGGGCAAGGGGATGGTCGGCGAGCGCGGCATCGCCGTCATGGACGGTCCAGGGCACGGCCGCGGCGGCCTCGGAGATCATCCGGATGCAGCGATGGACGATCGGGTTGCGCATGAAACCCTCGCGCGCCAGGGCGGCGAAGGACGCATGGGTCCAACCGGCATCGAGCATGGTGTGCATCGCGACGAACCCCTGCGCCATGGCCGATTTCGCCTGCACGGGCGGAGCGGGACGGCCGGAGGCCGGGCGCGCGGGTTCGGGGACGGCGCGCCGCCGGGCGAGCCAATCGAAAAGCCTTGGCATGAAGGCTCCTTGTTACGTGGTTACGTGGTTACGCAAGGGCACGGACGCGCGGCTTGCCGTCCCCGGCCGCCACAAGCTCCGCGACGGCCCAAACCAGGGCGTCGAGGCGGTCCGGCGACCGGCCGGACGACAGGCCGTCGAGGCCGAAGTCGCACATCTCGTCCTCAAGGGCCGGGTGCACGCCCACATGGCGCACCCTGCCCTGCTCGTAGAGCGCGGCGACCGGCTCGGCGCGCAGCCACTTGCCCCGCCTCGCCCGCACGGCGCGCGCATTGACCGTCGCATCGACCGTCGCGATCACGCTCATGACCATGTCGCCGCCCTGGTTGACCTCGGCGACCATCACGTCGGCGCCGAGCGCATGGTAGGCGCCGACGGCCCCGGCCGCCCACCGGCTCGGCGCCGCGGCGTCGATCGAATGGTCGCCCAGAACGTGGATCTCGCCCGCGCCGGTCAGGCCGGCGGCAACGATGCCGCATGCGTCCGAGGTGGCCTTGGCCGATGCCGGCGGATCGACGGCGACGACGATGCGCGCATATCGCGCGGGCGCGGCGAGGCGCAGCCGGTCGAGCAGCGCGCGCGTCCACAGCGCATCCTCGCGCTCGGCGAGGATCTCGGCGTCGAGCTCCTGCCGGCCGAGCCGCGTGCCGCCATAGCGCGCCTGCATCGTCGCCAGGAAGTCGCCGGCCAGGTTGGCCGCATTGTCGTTCGTGCGCATGCGCACGGTCACCGTGCGCGCATCGGCCATGATATCGGCGAGCAGCTTCAGCGGCCTGGGTGTCGTCGTCGCCGCAAGGCGCGGCCAGCCGCCCAGTCTCAGGCCGAACTGCAACATGTCCCAGCACTCGCGCGGATATGGCCATTTCATCGTTTCGTCGCACCAGGCGGCGGCGAATTGCGGCCCGCGCAAGCTGCCGGGATCGTGCGCCGAAAACACATGCGCGACGGCCCCGTTCGGCCAGACCAGCCGCCGCCGCGTCGCCTCGTAGACCGGCCGGTTGTAGCGCGCGCACGCCACAATGCCCGCCGGCCCCTCGATCATCACCTCGCGGACGTCGGCCAGCGTTTCGCCGACCAGCGCGATCGGGCTGACCACGCGCCCGGCGAACGGCTGAACGGCGCTCGCCAGCCCGTGCACCCATTCGGCGCCGGCGCGCGTCTTGCCCGAGCCGCGCCCGCCCAGCAAAAGCCAGGTCGACCAGCGCCGGCTCCTCGGCCTCGGGGGCCTCGGCCGCCGGCTCCGGGGCGGGCTCGG
>NZ_CFIFWG010000125.1:0-9594 GCF_984466335.1 Roseitalea sp.
GATGACGCGGTCGGGGTGGCCGACCGCCGGCGGCTGTCCTTCGCCGGCCACGTGGCGGTCTCGATCATCCTCGACCGCCGGCACGAGATCGCCCGCGAACCGCAGCTCGTTGCGGTCGGCACCGTCCGCGTCGACGCAAATGGCGAGGACCTTGAGGACATCATGTTCGAGGCGGCCGTGGGCGCTGTCGAGAGCATGCCGCGGTCGCGGCGCAAGGATCTCGACCTGGTCGAGGAGGCCGTCGGGCGGGCCGTGCGCGCCGCCGCCCGCAACGCCTGGGGCAAAAAGCCGCTCGTGACCGTGCTGGTCGATCGGGTGTAGGAGGAGCCGATGATCGGACGTTTGAACCATGTCGCCATCGCCGTGCCGGACCTGGCCTCGGCGGCCTTGAAATACCGCGACACGCTCGGCGCGCGTGTTTCCGAGCCGCAGGCCCTTCCCGACCATGGCGTCACGGTCGTCTTCGTGGAGCTGGGCAACACCAAGACCGAACTGCTCGAACCGCTGGGCGAGGCTTCGCCGATCGCCGCTTTCCTCGGCCGCAATCCCGCCGGCGGCATACACCACATGTGCTATGAGGTCGGCGACATCATCGATGCCCGCGACCGGCTCAGGGCGCGTGGAATGCGCGTTCTCGGAGACGGCGAGCCCAAGACCGGCGCGCATGGCAACCCCGTCCTGTTCCTGCACCCCAAGGATTTCGACGGCACGCTGATCGAACTTGAAGAGGTGCCGGCCTGATGGGCTGGCTGTCGGGGTTCGCCGTCTTCTTCATCATCTGGTGGGTGGTGCTGTTCACCGTGCTGCCGTTCGGCGTGCGCTCGCAACTTGAGGACGGCCATATCGAGCCCGGCACCGAGGCCGGCGCGCCCGTTGCCCCGCGCATCGGCTTCAAGCTGCTGTTGACGACGGCGATCGCCGTTTTGGTCTTTGCCATTTTTTATTGGCTGACGGTCGTGATGGGGTTCAGCGTCGACGACGTGCCCCCCGTGGTGCCGAACCGCGGCCCGGCCGATTGAAGCGGCGCGGCCGTGCCCGAAGAAATTGCAAGACCGAAGCAAATGGCAAGACCGAAGCAAAGGGCAGCGCCAAAGAAAATGGCAGGACCGAAGCCCTGCCATTTCGAAACGGGTGATTTTCCGTTCTTCCTTCGGAAGCGGCGGCTCGTCGAGCGCCGGAAAACCCAGTTCCTCCCGAGACTTTGACCCGTTCCGGTGCTGCCATCGGCATGCCGACCGCAGCGTATCGATGACGGTAGCAATGCCGATCGCGCTTGTCACCCGTAAATCGCGGCTGACTTTTGAATTTTGTGGCATGAATGACCGTGGCTCGTTCCATTCGGCGCGGGCCGGGCGGTGTTCCTCCTGCCGGATCATCGCGCCGACCGCAAAACACAGCCGGTTCCATAAAGGCATGAAAAGCTCTAGAAGGGCCGCGTTCCGGCCGTTGCAGACGTGATTCCGCGGCCCCTCCCAACTGGTTTGCCCATGCGCCTGTCCCGCTATTTTCTGCCCATCCTCAAGGAAAACCCCAAGGAAGCCGAGATCGTCTCGCACCGCATGATGCTGCGCGCCGGCATGATCCGCCAGCAGGCCGCCGGCATCTATTCCTGGCTGCCCCTGGGCAAGAAGGTGCTCGAAAGGGTCAACCGGATCGTGCGCGAGGAACAGGAGCGGGCCGGCGCCATCGAGATATTGATGCCGACGATCCAGCCGGCGCAATTATGGCGCGAGAGCGGCCGCTACGACGATTACGGCCAGGAGATGCTGCGCATCGCCGACCGGCACGGGCGCGACATGCTGTACGGGCCGACCAATGAGGAGATGGTCACCGACATCTTCCGCGGCTACGTGAAATCCTACAGGGACCTGCCGCTGAACCTCTATCATATCCAGTGGAAGTTCCGCGACGAGGTTCGCCCGCGCTTCGGCGTGATGCGCGGTCGCGAGTTCCTGATGAAGGACGCCTATTCGTTCGATCTCGACCATGAAGGCGCCCGCGCCGCCTACAACCGCATGTTCGTGGCCTATCTGCGCACCTTCGAGCGCCTGGGCCTGAAATCGATCCCCATGCGCGCCGACACCGGGCCGATCGGCGGCGATCTCAGCCACGAATTCATCATCCTGGCCGATACGGGCGAATCCGAGGTGTTTTGCCACAGCGCGTTCATGGACATGGCCGTGCCGGGCGCGGGCGTCGACTTTGGCGACGATGCCGCCATCACCGCCATCGTCAAGGCGTGGACGAGGCCCTACGCGGCGACCGACGAGATGCATGACGCGGCCGCCTGGGCGGCGATACCCGAAGGCGACCGGGTGTCCGCGCGCGGCATCGAGGTGGGCCACATCTTCCACTTCGGCACCAAATATTCCCAGGCGATGGACGCCACCGTGGCCGGCCCGGACGGCACGCAGGTGCCGGTGTCGATGGGCTCGTACGGGATCGGCCCGTCTCGTCTCGTCGGCGCCATCATCGAGGCTTTCCATGACGGCGATGGCATTGTCTGGCCACCGAGCGTCGCCCCGTTCGGTGCGGTCATCGTCAACATGAAGCCCGGCGATGCCGGTTGCGACGACTGGTCCGGGCGCGCCTATGCGGCGCTGGCGTCGGCCGGCATCGATCCGCTCTACGACGACACCGACCAGCGGCCGGGCGCCAAGTTCGCCACCGCCGACCTGATCGGGCTGCCCTGGCAGATCGTCGTCGGTCCGCGCGGGGTCAAGGCCGGCCTGGTCGAACTCAAGCACCGCGCGACCGGTGAAAAGCACGAACTGGATCTCGACGCCGCCCTGGCGCGGATCGCGGGAGCCTGAACCGGTGGACGCGCATGCCGCCGGCACGGCCGGAACCGCCGCCGCGGGGCGCAAGGACCGCGCGGCCGGGCCGTTTTCGGCCTTCGAACGGATGATCGCCTGGCGCTATCTGCGCCCGCGCCGCAAGGAGGCGGCGGTCTCGATCGTCACCGTCATCTCGCTGATCGGCGTAACGCTCGGCGTGGCCGCCCTGATCATCGTCATGGCGGTCATGAACGGCTTTCGCGCCGAACTGCTCGATCGCGTTCTCGGGCTGAACGGCCATGTCATCGTCCAGCCCGTCGAGCGCCCGCTCGACGATTATGACGCGGTGGCCGCGCGGATTTCCGCCGTCGACGGCGTCGCGATCGCCGTGCCGCTGATCGAGGGGCAGGTGCTGGCCTCCGGCAATGTCGGCGCGGGCACCGGCGCGCTCGTGCGCGGCGTGCGCGCCGGCGATCTCGACGGCCTGCCGGCGATCTCCGGCAACATCACCGAGGGCTCGCCGGTCGGCTTCCTCGCCGGCGAGGGTGTCCTTGTCGGCAGTCGCATGGCGCGCAATCTGGGTCTGATCGCCGGCGACCGGATCACGCTGGTCTCGCCCGAGGGCGACGTGACCCCGTTCGGCACGACGCCGCGCGTCAAGTCCTATCCGGTCGCGGCCATCTTCGAGATGGGCATGAGCGAATATGACGCCTCGATCATCTTCATGCCGTTTAAGGAGGCGCAGCTTTACTTCAATTCCCAGGGCGTCGCCCAACTGATCGAGGTGTTCGTCGACGATCCCGACGCGGTCGACCGCTACAGACCGCTGATCGAGCAGGCGGCCGACCGGCCCATGTTCATGATCGACTGGCGCCAGCGCAACGCGGCCTTCTTCTCCGCGCTTGTCATCGAGCGCAACGCCATGTTCCTGATCTTGTCGATCGTGGTGCTCGTCGCCTCGCTGAACATCGTTTCCAGCCTGATCATGCTGGTCAAGGAAAAGGGCAGGGGCATCGCGATCCTGCGCACGATGGGCGCCAGCCAGTCGGCGATCCTGCGCATCTTCATCATGGCCGGCACCGGCGTCGGCGTCGTCGGCACCGCCGCCGGCGTGGCGCTCGGCGTCCTGGTGTGCTGGAACATAAGGGCCATTCAGCGCCTGATGAACTGGGTGTCGGGCGCCGAGATATGGGATCCGACGATCCGCTTTCTGAGCGAGATTCCCGCCCGGATGGACCCCGGCGAGACGATCGCGGTGGTCGTCCTGTCGCTGACCCTGTCGTTCCTGGCCGCCATCGTGCCCGCGCGCCGGGCCGCGCGCCTCGATCCGGTCGAAGCGCTGAGGTATGAGTGATGACCGACCCGGTCCTGCGGCTTGAGGCGGTCGAACGCACCTATCGGGAGGCGGACCGCCGGCTCGACGTGCTGCGTGGCGCCGATCTGTCGCTTCAGCCCGGAGAGATGGTGGCGCTGGTCGCTCCGTCGGGTGCGGGCAAGTCGACGCTGCTGCACGCCGCCGGCCTTCTGGAGCGGCCCGATGCGGGCGAGGTCTACCTGTCCGGCCGGCCCTGCGGGTCGCTCGGCGACCGCGAGCGCACCGCCCGGCGTCGCAACGACATCGGCTATGTCTACCAGTTTCACCATTTGCTGCCCGAGTTCTCGGCGCTTGAGAACGTGATGATCCCGCAGATGATCGGCGGCCTCGCCCGGCACGAGGCCGAGAGCCGCGCGCGCGAACTGCTCGACTATATGCGCATCGGCCCGCGCGCCGCGCACCGGCCGGCCGAACTGTCGGGCGGCGAACAGCAGCGCGTCGCCATCGCCCGCGCGGTCGCGAACGCGCCGCTCGTGCTGCTCGCCGACGAGCCGACCGGCAATCTCGATCCGGACACCGCCTCCTATGTGTTCGAGGCGCTGGAGGCGCTGGTGCGCCAGTCGGGCCTTGCGGCCCTGTTCGCCACCCACAATCACGAGCTCGCCCGCCGCATGGACCGCATCGTGACCATGGCCGATGGACGGATCGTGCCGTTCCGAGCCGCCGCCTGACGCTTGGGCGCCGCCGTCGCGCGGACAGGATATTCATACTTTGTTCACCTTTTTCCCAAGGGCATCCCGGTGCGTGGTTTTCTCGTTTGACATGGAAACAAAAAAAGAACATATATAGAATATAGATGAACGGGAGTGGAAAGATGACGGAACTGGCGCAGGATTTTGCAGCCTTCTTCTCGATCGCGACCTTCGTGGCGACCCTCGCCCTGATGATCGGTTATCTGTGAGCGGGCCGCGATCGTCGTGGATTGTCGCGCCGGACGGCTGGACTTGCGCGCTGGATGAAACGACGATGCGGGCGGCGGTCGCGGCGGTGAGTCCGATGATGATGGATCGCCTGGGATTGGGAGATCCGCCTTGGCCGGACAAGCATCAAGGAGCGATGTCGCGACGGGAACCGGCGGTGGGACGGCTCCCGCGCTGATCGATCCCGGCTTTGTGCACCTGCGCGTGCATTCGGCCTACTCGCTGCTGGAGGGCGCGCTCAAGCTCGACGGGATCGTCGGCTGGGCGAAAAGGTGCGGTGCCCCGGCGATCGCGGTGACCGACACATCGAACCTGTTCGGCGCCCTCGAATTCGCGCAGAAGGCGTCGAGCGCCGGCGTCCAGCCTGTCATCGGCTGCCAGATCCCGTTGTGCTTTCACGGCGAGGCGGAAGGTGAACAGCCGGTGGCGCGGGTCGGCAGAAGCCGCCAGGGCGATGCGTCCGTCGTCCTTCTTGCGGCCAACGAGGCCGGCTACCGCAATCTCGTCGAACTGGTCAGCCGCGCCTATCTGGACGAGGTCGATGTCGATGCCGTCCGGCTCCATGACGGCTGGATCGCCGAGCGCGCCGACGGCCTGATCTGCCTGACCGGCGGACCGCACGGTCCGATCGGCGCCGCCCTTGCCGACGGTCACGCCGGGACCGCCGAGGGCAGGCTCGCCGCGCTCTCGGCGATGTTCGGCGACCGGCTCTATGTCGAATTGCAGCGGCATGGCGACTGGGACCGCGCGCTGGAATCGCGCATGGTGCACCTTGCCTACGGGCACCGGCTGCCGCTGGTCGCGACCAACCAGGCCTTCTTCCTGTCCGCCGACGACTTTGAGGCCCATGACGCGCTGATCGCCATTGCCGAGGGCGCGCTCCTGTCGATGGACGATCGCCGCCGGCTCACCGCCGACCATTGGCTCAAGCCCGCCGCGGACATGATCACGCTGTTTTCCGATCTGCCCGAGGCGACCGCCAACACGGTGGAGATCGCGCGCCGCTGCTCCTGGTTTCCGCGCAAGATCGAGCCGATCCTGCCCCGTTTTGCCGCCTTGCCCGAGGGCGCGACGCCCGAGCAGGCCGAACGGGCCGAGGCGGACGAGCTGCGCCGTCAGGCGGTCGAGGGGCTCGATGCGCGCCTTGACCGGCAGGGGATGGCCGACGGCTATGCGCGCGCCGATTACGACTGGCGGCTCGACCACGAGCTTTCGATCATCGAGGGCATGAAGTTCCCGGGCTACTTCCTGATCGTCGCCGACTTCATCAAGTGGGCCAAGGCGCAGAACATCCCCGTCGGGCCGGGGCGCGGCTCCGGCGCGGGCTCGCTGGTCGCCTGGGCGCTGACGATCACCGACATCGATCCCTTGCGCTTTTCGCTGCTGTTCGAGCGCTTCCTCAATCCCGATCGCGTGTCGATGCCCGATTTCGACATCGACTTCTGCCAGGACCGCCGCGACGAGGTGATCCGCTACGTCCAGGACAAGTATGGCCGCGACCAGGTCGCCCAGATCATCACCTTCGGCACGTTGCAGGCGCGGGCGGTGCTGCGCGATGTCGGCCGTGTGCTGGAGATGCCGTACGGCCAGGTCGACCGGCTGTGCAAGCTGGTGCCGAACAATCCCGCAAATCCCACCAAGCTGGCCGACGCGATCGCGGGCGAGGCCAAGTTCGCCGAGGAACGCGAGCGCGAGCCGATCGTCGGCCGCCTGCTGGACATGGCGCTCAAGCTCGAAGGGCTCTACCGCCACGCCTCCACCCATGCGGCGGGCATCGTGATCGGCGACCGGCCGCTGTCGCAGCTCGTGCCGCTCTACCGCGATCCGCGTTCGGACATGCCGGTCACCCAGTTCAACATGAAGTGGGTCGAGGGTGCGGGCCTGGTCAAGTTCGACTTTCTCGGCCTGAAGACGCTGACCGTGCTCGACATGGCCGCCCGGCTGATCGCCCGGCGCGGCGAGGCGGTGGACCTGGCCGCGCTGCCGCTCGACGACGGGCCGACCTACGCGATGATGGGGCGCGGCGAAACGGTCGGCATCTTCCAGGTGGAAAGTCCGGGCATGCGCAAGGCGCTCCTGGGCATGAAGCCCGACCGGATCGAGGACATCATCGCCCTGGTCGCCCTTTACCGGCCCGGACCGATGGACAACATCCCCACCTACAACGCCCGCAAGCACGGCGATGAGGAGATCGCGTCCATCCACGCCAAGATCGACCATCTGGTCGCCGAGACGCAGGGCGTGATCGTCTATCAGGAACAGGTGATGGAGATCGCCCAGCTCCTGGCCGGCTATTCGCTCGGCGAGGCGGACCTTCTGCGCCGCGCCATGGGCAAGAAGATCCGCGCCGAGATGGACAAGCAGCGGGTGCGGTTCGTCGAGGGCGCCGTCGAGCGCGGCGTTTCCAAGCCGCAGGCCGATTTCATCTTCGATCTGCTCGCCAAGTTCGCCGACTATGGCTTCAACAAGTCGCACGCGGCCGCCTATGCGATGGTCTCCTTCCAGACCGCCTATCTGAAGGCGCATTTCCCTGTCGAGTTCCTGGCAGCGTCCATGACCTACGACATGGCCAACACCGACAAGCTCAACGACTTCCGCCGCGATGCCGAACGGCTCGGCATCAAGGTGGTTCCGCCCTCGGTGCAGACCTCGTTCCGCGTCTTCGAGGTCGGCGACGACCGAATCTATTGGGCGCTGGCGGCGATCAAGGGCGTGGGCGAGGCGGCGGTCGACCACATTGTCGCTGTGCGGCCGGAGGGCGGTTTTGCGAGCCTTGAGGATTTCGCCCGGCGGATCGATCCGAAGATCGTCGGCCGGCGCGTGTTCGAGGCGCTGACCGATGCGGGCGCGCTCGACGGCTTCGGCCATGGGCGCGCGACGCTTGCGGCGGGGCTCGACCGCATCCTGGGCCTGTCGCAGCGCGTCGCCGAGGAGGCGGCGAGCGGGCAGGGCGACATTTTCGGGGCGGTGGAGGCGGTCGAGCCCGAACGCCTGTCCCTGCCCGAGGACGCCCACTGGTCGGACGCCGACCGGCTGATGCGCGAGTTGCGGGCGATCGGCTTTTACTTCTCGGCGCATCCGCTCGACGCCTATCAGCCGATCCTCGAAAAGATGCGCGTCCAGACCTATGCGGCGTTCGCCGGCGCCATCAGGGGCGGTGCCACGGCCGGCCGGCTGGCCGGCACGGTGGCCGCCAGGCAGGTGCGCCGCACCCGCACCGGCAACAAGATGGGCATTTTGACCCTGTCGGACCCAACGGGCCAGTATGAGGTGGTCATGTTCTCGGAGATGCTCGACAAATATGCCGAGCTGGCCGAGGCCGGCAAGAGCTTCGTGCTGACCGTCACGGTCCGCCAGCGCGACGACGATTCCATTTCGTTGACATTGACCTCGCTCAGCGCGCTCGACGAGCATGAGGGCGCCGATGCCGCCCACCTGCTGCGCGTCTTCATGCGCGATGCCTCCCCCGCCCGGTCGGTGGCCGGCCAGTTGCGCCAGAAGGGGCCGAGCCCGGTCTCGCTGATCGTCATCAAGCCGGACGGTGCCGGCGAGGTGGAGATCGAGTTGCCGGGCCAGTATGCCGTCTCTGGTCCCCTCGCCAGCGCCATCAAGGCCGTGCCCGGCGTGGTCGACGTCGAACTGGTCTGACATGGCCTTGCGTCACCCCTTGGGGTCGCCGAAGAGCCTTGCCGCCCTTTCGCCCGATCGGCGTGTGTGCCATTGAGCGGCGGTTGAAACGGAGGCCGCCATGGCAGACTTGAACGGCAGGATCGCCATCGTCACGGGCGCATCGCGCGGCATCGGCGAGGCCGCCGCGCGCGAACTGGCCAAAGCGGGCATGAAGGTGGTGCTGGCCGCGCGGTCCACGGTCGACATCGAGCGGATCGCCGCCGAGATCGCCGGCACTGGCGGCGAGGCGATCGCGTTCGCCTGCGACGTTGCGGACCATGCAGCGGTCGCCGCGCTGGTCGAACGGGCGGCCGGCGCCTTCGGAACGGTCGATCTGCTCGTCAACAATGCCGGGATTATCAATCCGATAGCCCGACTTTCGGATTCGGATCCTGAAGCCTGGAACGCTGTGATCGATGTCAACGTCAAGGGCGTCTATCACGCCATCCGCGCGGTCCTGCCGATCATGGAGAAGCAGGGCCACGGCACGATCGTCAACATGTCCTCGGGCGCGGCCTACGGGCCGATGGAGGGCTGGAGCCACTATTGCGCCTCCAAGGCGGCGGTCCTGATGCTGACGCGGGCGGTGGACGACGAATATGGCGGGGCGGGCATCCGCTCGGTGGGCCTCAGTCCGGGAACGGTGGCCACGCGGATGCAGGTCGACATCAAGGCATCGGGCATCAACCCGGTGTCGCAGATGGACCCGGCCGCCCACGCGCCGCCCGAATGGATCGGCCGCGCCATCGTCTGGCTGGCGGGCGCGGGCGCCGACCGGTATCGCGGCGCCGACCTCAAGCTGCGCACCGATGCCGCCGCGCGCGCGGCCATCGGCCTGCCGCCGGCCGGACGG
>NZ_CFIFWG010000126.1:0-9564 GCF_984466335.1 Roseitalea sp.
CTACGGGGTCGGCCGGCGCCATGTCCGGACGGTCGGCGGCGAGGCCCGCACCTCGCTTGCGGTCTATGAGAGCCGGCTTGCCGATCACCAGACGGTCATCTACCGCAACGGCGCCGCCGATTTCGAGATGAACATGGCCGATGTCGAGGTGGTCGATTACGCCGCCTTCGGCGCGATGGTCACCGCCGGCACCGTGTTCGCCGCCGAGCCCTCGCGCACGGCTGCCTTCCGCGCCATGGAACTGGCGCGGAAGGCCGGCCTGCCGGTGATCTTCGACATCGATTACCGCCCCTATTCCTGGCCCTCGCCGGCGATCGCCGCCGACATTCTGTCGCGCGCGGGCGCCAGCGCCGACATGATCGTCGGCAATGACGAGGAATTCGGCTTCATGGCCGGCGCCATCGACAAGGGGCTCGACAAGGCGCGCGCGCTTGCCCGCGCCGGCGCGGCGATGATCGTCTACAAGATGGGCCCGCAAGGCGCGATCACGCTGGCCGAGGAGCGGGAAATCCGCACCGGCATCTACCGGGTCGACGCGCTCAAGCCGACCGGCGCGGGAGACAGCTTCATGGCCGGCCTGCTGGCTTCGCTCGCCGACGGCCATGCGACCGAGGACAGCGTGATGCGCGGTTCGGCCTGCGCGGCCATCGTCGTTTCAAGGCCCGGCTGCGCGCCCGCCATGCCCTATCCGGACGAGCTTGAGGCGTTTCTCGCCGCCCACCCCGGCCCGTCGGACGTTGAAAGGAAGACCCATGCACATTCCGCCCTATGACAATAACAACAGGCCGATCGTGGACGCGGACAATGATTGCGTGCCGCTCAACTATTTCAACATCGTCAAGCTGCAAAAGGGCGAGCGCTTCGCCTATGCCGTGCCGGGCTACGAGACCTGCATCGTGCCGGCGACCGGAACGGTCGATGTGCGCATCGGCAGCTTCGAGGCCAAGGCGCTGGGCGGGCGCGGTGCCGATGTCTGGGACGGCGAGCCCGAGGGCGTCTACGTGCCGACCGGCATCGAGGCGCAGATGGTGTGCGTTTCCGACCGCGCCGAACTGTTCGTCGCCGGCGCGAGGTTCGATCAGGTGTTCGAACCGTTCGCCGTGCGCGCCGACGAGCTCGATATCGTGCAATATGGCTCCGACGACACCAAGACGCACCGCAAGATCAAGCATGTTCTGGGTCAGAAGCAGCATGGCCGGGTCGGCCGGCTGCTGGTCAGCGAGCTCTACACGGTCGGCAAGGGCGGCTGGTCGGGCTTTCCCAGCCACAAGCACGACACCGACCGCCGGGTGGGCGGGGCCATGGAAGAGACGCGGCACGACGAGACCTACAATTTCCGCTTCCGGCCGAACCACGGCATGGGCGTGCAGGTGCTGCAAAGAGAGGGCGATGCGGTCGGCGCGGCCTATCATCTGGTCGACGGCTCGACCGTGTGTCTCGACAAGGGCTACCACCCCTGCGCGGTGATGCCGGGCTATGAGATGTATTATTTCACCATTCTGGGCGGGCTGAGCCAGCGCTCGCTGGTGCAATATTTCCAGCCCGCCCATGCCGAGCAGTTGCACACCATCCCCGGCATCATGGACATGGTCGCCAAGTTCAAGTGAGCCCGATCCGATGACCGTCGCCACACTGGCCGAAGTGCTACAGCCGGCATTGGCCGGTCGCTATGCCGTCGCGGGCCTGGTCTGCCTGGGCTGGGAGGAGATGCGCGCCTATGTGGCCGCCGCCGAGGCCGAGGGCGCGCCGGTGATCCTTCAGGCCGGCCCCTCCTGCCGCGAGCACACGCCGCTGCCGGTGCTCGGCGCGATGTTCCGCCATCTGGCCGAGAACGCGTCCGTGCCGGTCGTCGCCCATCTCGACCATGGTTACACGTTCGAAGAGTGTCGCATCGCGCGCGAATCCGGCTTCACCTCGCTGATGTATGACGGCTCGCGCAAGCCCTTGACTCGAAATATCGAGGAAACGGCGCAAGTGGCTGAACTGGCGCATGAAGCCGGCCTGTCCTGCGAGGGCGAGATCGGCTTTGTCGGCTATGATGGCGGCGCCGCTTCGGCCGGCACCGACCCCGACGAGGCGGCGCGGTTCGCGCGCGAGAGCGGCGTCGATGCGATGGCGATCTCGGTCGGCAACGTCCATCTGCAACAGGAACGCCGGGGCGGGCTCGACGAGGGCCGCATCGGCGCCATCGAGGCGGTGACCGACATTGCGCTCGTCATCCATGGCGGCTCGGGCGTGCCGCTGGAACAGCGCGCGAAACTGGCGCGAACGTCTGCGATCTGCAAGTTCAACATCGGCACGGAACTGCGCATGGCCTTCGGCGCCGCGCTGCGCGAGGCGGTCAATGCCGATCCGGACCGGTTCGACCGCGTGCAGCTCCTCAAGCAAACCCACCATCCCGTCGAACGGGCGGCGCGACTGGCCATTCGCGCGATCAGCCGCCCCGACGAAGCTCTGGGCGAGGCCGATTGATGCTGAACATCGGACTTCTGGGCTGCGGCCGCATCGGCCAGGTGCATGCGCGCAGCCTCAAGCACATGGACGAGGCGCGCGCCGTCGCGGTCGCCGACGCGGTGCCCGAGGCCGCCGCCGCGCTCGCCGGCGAGGTTGGCGCCAAGGCCATGGATGCCGACGCGCTGATCGCCAGCGCCGATGTCGATGCCGTGGTGATCGGCACGCCGACCGACACCCATTTCGATCTGATCCACGGAGCGGCCGCCGCCGGCAAGGCGATCTTCTGCGAAAAGCCGGTCGACATGTCGGTGGCGCGCATCCGCCAATGCCTGAAGGCGGTCGCCGCCGCCGGCGTGCCCTTCATGACCGGCTTTCAGCGCCGGTTCGACCCGAACTTCGCGCTTTTGAAGGCGCGGATCGCCGAGGGCGCCATCGGCGATGTGGAAATGGTCACCATCCTGTCACGCGATCCGGCACCGCCTCCCATCGGCTATGTCAGATCGTCGGGCGGCATCTTCTGCGACATGACGATCCACGATTTCGACATGGCGCGTTTTCTGCTCGGCGAGGAGCCGGTCGAACTGTTCGCGGCGGGAAGCTGCCTCATCGATCCGCAGATCGGCGATGCCGGCGATGCCGACACCGCCATGGTCACGCTGAAGACCGCCTCGGGCAGACTGTGCCAGATTTCCAACTCGCGGCGGGCGAGCTACGGGTATGATCAGCGCGTGGAAGCGCACGGCTCGAAGGGCATGGTCCGCGCCCGCAACCAGCGCGAGCACCAGGTGGAGCTGGCCAATGCCGATGGCTTCACCGCCGCCCCGGCCCAGCACTTCTTCCTCGAACGTTACACCGAGGCATACCGGCGCGAGATGGTCCACTTCGTGGAGGCGGTCACGGCCGGCCATCCGCCCAGCCCCTCCGGCGAGGACGGCCTGCGCGCCCAGGCGATCGCCGATGCGGCGACCCGCTCGCACCGGACCGGCCAGCCGGTCACGATCGGCCCGTGAACGCGAGGCCGACGACCGCGATCAACAGGCCATGAGCCCGCCGCGCTTGACCCGGCCCGCGAATTGGCCAAAGTTGCACAGCGTCGCGTTGGGAGAATCCGGCTTTGCCGGTGCCGAAGGAGCAACCGCCCCGGTAAACTCTCAGGCCCCAGGACCATCGCGGCGGAAAACTCTGGAGAGCGGTCGGGGCTTCGGCCCGCGGCCCGCCGACGGGATAACGATCTCAGGCACACGGACAGAGGGGGCATCATCGGGCGCGCCGCGCCCATGCGATGATGCCGGATCGCCGGCGGAACCTGGGAAGACGCATGCCGGAGCTTGAACAGACAGCGCTTTTTGACCTGCACGTCGAACTCGGCGCCAGGATGGTGCCCTTCGCGGGCTACCGGATGCCGGTGCAGTATGGCCTCGGCGTGATGAAGGAACATCTGCACACCCGCGCGGCGGCCGGCCTGTTCGATGTCGGCCATATGGGTCAGGTGATCCTGCGCGGCGCCGATGCGGCCGCCCGGCTCGAAACGCTGGTGCCGGCCGACATTGCCGGCCTCGGGCGGGGCCGCCAGCGCTACGGCCTGTTCACCGACGCCGATGGCGGCATCCTGGACGATCTGATGATCGCCAATCGCGGCGACCATCTGTTCCTGGTCGTCAATGCCGCGCGCAAGGCGGCCGACATCGCCCACATGCGCGCCAACCTCGCCTGCGCCGTCGAACCGGTCGAGGACCGTGCGCTTCTGGCGTTGCAGGGGCCGGCGGCCGAGGCGGTTCTGGCCGCAATCGCGCCGGCGGCAGCCGGCATGCGGTTCATGGATGCGATCGTAACGGACGGCGCCTATGGCGAACTGTGGATATCGCGCTCGGGCTACACCGGCGAGGACGGGTTCGAAGTCTCCCTCGCCAATGGCCGGGCCGAAGCGTTCGCCCGCGCGCTGCTCGCCGACGACAGGGTCGAACCGATCGGCCTTGGCGCGCGCGACAGCCTGCGGCTCGAAGCGGGCCTGTGCCTTTACGGCAACGACATCGACACGACGACAAGTCCCGTCGAAGCGGCGCTGAACTGGGCGATCCACAAGGCGCGGCGGCCGGGCGGCGAACGCCAGGGCGGCTTTCCCGGCGCCGAACGCATCGCGACCGAACTCGCGGACGGCGCATCGCGGCGCCGTGTGGGCCTGCTGCCCGAAGGGCGGGCGCCGATGCGCGAGGGCACGCAACTGTTCGAGACCGAAACGGCGGCCGAACCGGTCGGCCATGTCACGTCGGGGGCCTTCGGGCCGTCGGTCGAACGGCCGGTCTCCATGGGCTATGTGCCGGCCGCCCTTTCGGAGCCGGGAACCGGCCTGTTCGGCGAAGTGCGCGGCAAGCGCCTGCCCGTGACCGTCGCCGACCTGCCCTTCAAGCCTTCAACCTACAAACGCTAACAGGACCAAGGACCATGAAATTCACCGAAGACCATGAGTGGCTGCGCGCCGAAGGCGATGTCTTCATCGTCGGCGTGACCGATTATGCCGCCGAACAGTTGGGCGATGTCGTCTTCGTCGAACTGCCCGAGGAAGGCGCCGAGGTGAAGAAGGATGACGAGATCGTCGTCATCGAGAGCGTCAAGGTCGCCTCGGACATCAAGGCGCCGGTCGACGGCACCATCGTCGCGGTCAACGACAAGCTCGCCGAGGCGCCCGCGCTCGTCAACGAGGACCCGCTCGGCGAGGGCTGGTTCTTCAAGATGCGCGTCAACGATCCGGCCGCCGTCGACGGCCTGATGGACGAGGCCGCCTACCGGGCGATGATCGCCTGACCCCCGCAACCAACCGGACCGAGACCATGCCGTTCAGCCCGACCGACTACGAGCCCTACGACTTCGCCAACCGCCGCCATATCGGACCCTCGCCCGAGGAGATGGCCGACATGCTCAAGGTCGTCGGCGCGGACAGCCTGGACGCGCTGATCGACGAGACGGTTCCCGCCTCGATCCGCCAGTCCGAGCCGCTCGACTTCGGCCCGGCCAAGTCCGAACACGAACTGCTCTGGCACATGCGCCAGATCGCCAGGAAGAACCGCGTCTTCACCTCGATGATCGGCCAGGGCTATCACGGCACCGTCACCCCGCCCGCGATCCAGCGCAACATCCTCGAAAACCCGGCCTGGTACACCGCCTACACGCCCTACCAGCCCGAAATCAGCCAGGGACGGCTGGAAGCGCTGCTCAACTTCCAGACGATGGTCTGCGATCTGACCGGCCTGCCGGTCGCCAACGCCTCGCTGCTCGACGAGGCGACGGCCGCCGCCGAGGCCATGGCGATGGCGCTGCGCACGTCGCGATCGAAGGCCCGGCGCTTCTTCGTCGATGAAAACTGCCATCCGCAGAACATCGCCGTCATGCGCACGCGGGCCGAACCGCTCGGCATCGAGATCGTCACCGGCGCGCCCGGGGCGCTCGACGCCGAAACCGTGTTCGGCGGGATCTTCCAGTATCCGGGCACGTTCGGCGACCTGCGCGATTTCTCCGCCCAGATGCGGGCGCTCAAGGCCGCAAGGGCCGTCGGCATCGTGATCGCCGACCCGATGGCGCTCACGCTGCTCAAGGAGCCTGGCGCGATGGGCGCGGACATCGCCGTCGGCTCGACCCAGCGCTTCGGCGTGCCGATGGGGTTCGGCGGCCCGCACGCCGCCTACATCGCCTGCGCCGACGCGCTCAAGCGCGCCCTGCCCGGCCGGCTGGTCGGCGTTTCCATCGATGCGCACGGCAATCAGGCATACCGGCTGGCGCTTCAGACCCGCGAGCAGCACATCCGCCGCGAGAAAGCCACCTCCAATGTGTGCACCGCCCAGGCGCTGCTGGCGGTGATGGCCGGCTTTTACGCCGTCTTTCACGGCCCCAGGGGCCTCAAGGCCATCGCCCAGCGCATCCACGGCCGCATGGTGCGGGTCGCCGAGACGCTGCGCGCGGCCGGCTTCGCCGTCGAACAGGAGACCTATTTCGACACGATCACGATCCGCGTCGGCGCGATGCAGCCGGTCATCATGCAGGCCGCCCTCGACCGGCGGATCAATCTGCGCCGCATCGGCGAGGGCCGGATCGGGATCACGCTGGACGAGACGACCCGGCCCGAGACCATCGGCCGCCTGCTCAGCGCCTTCGGGCTCGCCGGGGACGCCGCCGACGGCCATGCGGGCGTCCGCCTGCCCGAGGCGCTGCTGCGCCAGACCGGCTATCTTTCCCACCCGGTGTTCCAGATGAACCGCGCCGAGACGGAGATGATGCGCTACATGCGCCGGCTCGCCGACCGCGATCTGGCGCTCGACCGGGCGATGATCCCGCTCGGCTCGTGCACGATGAAGCTCAATTCGGCGGCCGAGATGATGCCAGTCACCTGGCCCGAATTCGCCAACATCCACCCCTATGCCCCGGCCGGCCAGACCGAGGGCTATCGCGCGCTGATCGGCGATCTCGCCGACAGGCTGTGCGCCATCACCGGCTATGACGCCATGTCCATGCAGCCCAATTCGGGCGCGCAGGGCGAATATGCCGGGCTGATGACGATCCGCGCCTGGCACAAGGCGCGCGGCGAGGATCGTCGCGACGTCTGCCTGATCCCGATCTCGGCGCACGGCACCAACCCCGCCTCGGCCCAGATGGCCGGCATGCAGGTGGTGGTGGTGAAATCGCGCGAGAACGGCGACGTCGATCTCGACGATTTTCGCGCCAGGGCGGCCGAGGCCGGCGACCGGCTCGCCGCCTGCATGATCACCTACCCGTCGACCCATGGCGTGTTCGAGGAGACGGTCCGCGAAGTCTGCGCCGTCACCCATGAGCATGGCGGCCAGGTCTATCTGGACGGGGCGAACCTGAACGCCATGGTCGGCCTGTCCAAGCCCGGCGAAATCGGCGCCGACGTCAGCCATCTGAACCTGCACAAGACATTCTGCATCCCCCATGGGGGCGGCGGGCCGGGCATGGGTCCGATCGGCGTCAGGGCTCATCTTGCGCCATACCTGCCGGGCGATCCGGTTTCGGGCGAAGGCGCGGTGAACGCGGCGCCGTTCGGATCGGCCTCGATCCTGCCGATCTCCTGGGCCTATATCCAGATGATGGGCGGCGACGGGCTGACCCAGGCGACCAAGGTGGCGATCCTCAACGCCAACTACATCGCAAAGCGCCTCGAAGGCGCCTACGACATATTGTTCAAGGGCCGGAACGGGCGCATCGCCCATGAGTGCATCCTCGACACGCGCCCCTTCATGAGGGATGCCGGTGTGAGCGTCGACGACATCGCAAAGAGGCTGATCGACTCGGGCTTTCACGCGCCGACCATGAGCTGGCCCGTCGCCGGCACGCTGATGGTCGAGCCGACCGAAAGCGAGACCAAGGCGGAACTGGACCGGTTCTGCGAGGCGATGGTGTCGATCCGCAGCGAGATCGCCCGGATCGAGGCCGGCGAGATGGACGCCGACGACAATCCGCTCAGACGCGCGCCGCACACGACCGCCGACCTGATCGCCGACTGGGACCGGCCCTACAGCCGCGAGCAGGGCTGCTTTCCGGCCGGCAGCTTCCGCGTCGACAAATACTGGCCGCCGGTGGGCCGCATCGACAACGCCTATGGCGACCGCAACCTCGTTTGCACCTGCCCGCCGGTCGAGGACTACAGGGAGGCGGCCGAGTAGCGCCCGGCCGCCGGGCCGGTCAGCCCACAACCGGCGCGGCGAACCGGCGCAGGCGCAGCGCGTTGGCGAGCACGAACAGGCTCGACAGCGCCATCGCGCCGGCGGCCAGCATGGGCGACAGGAGCAGGCCGAAGAGCGGGTAGAGCGCGCCGGCCGCAACGGGGATCAGCGCGACATTGTAGGCGAACGCCCAGAACAGGTTCTGGCGGATGTTGGCCAGCGTCGCCCTGGACAGCACGATGGCGTTCGGCACGCCGCGCGGGTTTCCCGACATCAGCACCAGATCGGCCGCCTCGATGGCGATGTCCGTGCCGGTGCCGATGGCGATGCCGATATCGGCTTCGGCCAGCGCCGGCGCGTCGTTGATGCCGTCGCCGACGAAGGCGAGCGTTCCGTGCCCGGCCTTGAGCCGCCTTATCGCATCCACCTTGCCGCCCGGCAGCACCCCGGCGACCACCGTGTCGATGCCGAGCCGCCTGGCGATCGCCCGGGCGGCGCGGCGATCGTCGCCGGTGACCATGGCGACCTTCAGGCCCATGCCGCGCAGCGCGGCGACCGCCCCGGGCGCGGTCCGCTTGACCGGATCGGCGACCGCAACGATGGCGGCGAGCTGGCCCCCGATGGCCGCATAGAGCGGGCTCTTGCCCTCATCGGCCAGCCGCGCGGCGGTCCCGGCGAAGGGGCCCACATCGTGGCCCAGTTCCGCCATGTAGCGGTCCGCGCCGATCTCGACCCGCACGCCGTCGACCTTGGCGAACGCGCCAAGGCCGGTGAGCGAACCGAAGCCCGCCGCGCGCGGGACGGCGAGCCCCCGGCCCTCGGCCGCCGCGACGATGGCGCGCGCGACCGGATGCTCGGACATGGCCTCGACCGCGGCGAGCGCGGCAAGCACATCGTCGGCGCCGAAGCCCTCGGCCGGCTCCAGGTCCGTCAGCGCCGGCCTGCCCTCGGTGAGCGTGCCGGTCTTGTCGAAGGCGACGAGCCCGGCCTTGCCGAGCGTTTGCAGCGCCTCTCCCTTGCGGAACAGGATGCCCGCTTCCGCGCCGCGCCCCATGCTCACCATGATCGAGGTCGGCATCGCCAGCCCCATCGCGCAGGGGCAGGCGACGATCAGCACCGCGACGGCGTTGACGAGAGCAAATGTCAGCGCCGGCGCCGGCCCCAGGATCAGCCAGGCAAGGAAGGTCAGGGCGGCGATGCCCATCACCGCCGGCACGAAGAAGAGCGTCACCCGGTCGACCAGCGCCTGGACCGGCAGCTTGGCGCCCTGCGCCTGTTCGACCATGGCGACGATCCGGGCGAGCATCGTCGGCACGACCATCGCATTGGTGATCCGCTCACGTCGGACGGTGTCCAACCAGGCGTCGGCCTCGAACCTCGGCAGGTACACGACCCGCCGGCCGGCGAACCGGTGTTGCGGCCGGACGCGGTCGACGAA
>NZ_CFIFWG010000127.1:0-9515 GCF_984466335.1 Roseitalea sp.
CGCTCCTCGATGCGCCGCACCCAGGGCACCCGGCCCTTGTCGTCGGGCTCGCCGATCGCAAGACAGCGGATCACCAGCGTCTTGCCCCGCTCGATGTCGACGAAGATCTCCTCGCCGGCCGGCAGGCCGTAGAAATAGTTCGGCGTCGGCAGCGCGCTCACCGGGCCGTATTTGTCCTGGGCCAGCGCGAAATCGGTGAACACCTTGGGATACATCAGATAGGCGGCGCACTCGAATTCATTGACCTGCCGGCCGATCTTCTCCTCGATTTCGGCGCGGCGCGCGGCCATGTCCTCGGCCGGCAACAGCGAGCCGGGCACGTCCGTGTAGGGCGCTTCGCCCTTGAGCACCCTGGTCTGGATCGCTTCCGGCCATCCGCCGGGCGGCTGGCCCAGATCGCCGCGCATCATGGAGACGACCGACTCAGGGAACGCGATGTCCCTTTTGGGGTCCTCGACCTCGGCCACCGTCAGATCCTGGCTGACCATCATCAGCGCCATGTCGCCGACCACCTTGGAGGACGGCGTCACCTTGACGATGTCGCCGAACATCATGTTGACGTCGTGATAGGCGCGGGCCACCTCGTGCCAGCGCGCATCGAGGCCGAGCGAACGCGCCTGTTCCTTCAGGTTCGTGAACTGGCCGCCCGGCATTTCGTGCAGATAGACCTCCGATGCCGGCCCCTTCAGATCGCTCTCGAAGGCGGCGTACTGCGCCCGCACGGCTTCCCAGTAAAACGAGATGCGCCGGATCCATTCCGGATCGAGACCCGGATCGCGCGGCGTGCCCTTGAGCGCCTCGGCGATGGAGCCAAGGCACGGTTGCGCCGTCAGGCCGGACAGCGCGTCCATCGAGCCGTCGACCGCGTCGACGCCCGCATCGATGGCGGCCAGGATCGTCGCCGCTGCGATACCCGACGTGTCGTGGGTGTGGAAATGCAGCGCGAGGTCGGTTTCCTCGCGCAACGTCCTGAACAGGACCGAGGCCGCGGCGGGTTTCAGGAGGCCGGCCATGTCCTTGACCGCGATCATGTGCGCGCCGGCCGCCTCCAGTTCCCTGAGCATGCCGACATAATATTTCAGATCGTATTTCGGCCGCGCCGAATTGAGGATGTCGCCCGTATAGCAGATCGCCGCCTCGCAGATCTTTTCTTCGCTGGCCACCGCGTCCATGGCCACGCGCATGTTCGGCACCCAGTTGAGGCAATCGAACACGCGGAACAGATCGATGCCGCCCCTTGCCGCCTGCCTGACGAAATGCCTGACCACATTGTCGGGATAGTTGGTATAGCCGACGCCGTTGGCGCCGCGCAGCAGCATCTGGAGAAGGATGTTGGGCGCCGCCTCGCGGATCAGCGCCAGCCGCTCCCACGGGTCCTCGGTCAGGAACCGCATGGAAACGTCGAACGTCGCCCCGCCCCAGCATTCCAGCGACAAAAGGTTCGGCAGGGCGCGCGCATAGGTGCCGGCGATCCGTGCCATGTCATAGGTGCGCATGCGCGTCGCCAAAAGGCTCTGATGGCCGTCGCGCATGGTCGTGTCGGTGATCATCACCGGATCGTGGTCGCGCAGCCAGCGGCCGAATTTTTCCGGCCCCATCGCATCCAGCATGCGCCTTGTGCCGCCGTCGGGCACATCGCCGCCGGCAAAGGGCGGTTCGGGCGGGGTCGCATGGGCGGGGGGCCTCGGCCGGTCCCTGGTTTCCGGGTGCCCGTTGACGGTCACGTCGGCGAGGTACGTCAGGAGCTTGGTGGCGCGGTCCTGCCGCCTGACCTGGGCGAACAGTTCCGGCGTCGCGTCGATGAAGCGGGTCGTATAGGCGTTGGCCGCAAAATCCGCATGGCCGATGATCGCTTCAAGGAAGGTCAGATTGGTGGCGACGCCGCGAATGCGGAATTCGCGCAGCGCCCGGTCCATGCGCTGGATCGCCTCCTGCGGCGTCGGCGCCCAGGCTGTGACCTTTTCGAGCAACGGGTCGTAATAGCGGGTGATCACCGCGCCCGAATAGGCGGTGCCGCCGTCGAGCCTTATGCCGAAGCCCGTCGCGCCCCGATAGGCGGTGATGCGGCCATAGTCGGGAATGAAGTTCTGCTCGGGGTCCTCGGTGGTGATGCGGCACTGCAACGCATGGCCGTTGAGCGTGATGCCGGCCTGCGCCGGCACGCCCGATGCCGGATCGCCGATCCGCTCGCCTTCGAGAATCCTGATCTGCGCCTTGACGATGTCGATGCCGGTGACCTCCTCGGTCACCGTGTGCTCGACCTGGATGCGTGGATTGACCTCGATGAAGTAGAACGCGCCCGTATCCGCATCCATCAGGAACTCGACCGTGCCGGCGCCGACATAATCGGTCGCGCGCGCGATCTTCAGCGCGTGGTCCGCCAGTTCGGCGCGCCGTGCCTCGTCCAGATAGGGCGCGGGCGCGCGCTCGACGACCTTTTGATTGCGCCGCTGGATCGAGCAGTCGCGCTCGAACAGATGCACCACATTGCCGTGCGTGTCGCCGAGCACCTGCACCTCGACATGCCGGGCGCGCTCGATCAGCTTTTCGAAATAGACCTCGTCCTTGCCGAACGCGGCCCTGGCCTCGCGCCTGGCCTCGGTCACCTCGCGCGCGACGTCTTCCTGGGAGCGGATGGCGCGCATGCCGCGCCCGCCGCCGCCCCAGGAGGCCTTGAGCATCACCGGATAGCCGATCCCGGCGGCAAGTTCCCTGACCTTATCCATGTCGTCCGGCAGCGGCCCGGTGGCGGGCACGACCGGAACGCCGGCGGCGACGGCGATGTTGCGCGCCGACACCTTGTTGCCGAGCTTGCGCATCGTGTCGGCCTTCGGGCCGATGAAGATGATGCCCGCCTCGTCGCAGGCGTCGACGAATTCGGGGCTTTCCGACAAAAGCCCGTAGCCGGGATGGATCGCCTGGGCGCCCGACTGTTTGGCGACGCGGATCACCTCTTCGATCGAAAGATAGCTCTCGATCGGCCCCAGATCCTTTTCCAGATGGCCGCCCCGGCCGACCTGATAGCTCTCGTCGGCCTTGAACCGGTGCAGGGACAGCTTGTCCTCCTCGGCCCAGATGGCGACCGTGGTCATGCCCAGTTCGTTGGCCGCGCGCAGGACGCGGATGGCGATCTCGGAACGGTTGGCGACGAGCAGTCTGGAAATGGCCACGGCGGGGTCCCCGGAAAACTTTTTCCAATTGTTTAGCGGTTCGCATTGTGCAGCGCAAACGTCCGCAACGACGCTTGTTCCGCCGGGCGGAAACAGGCTATGGAGGCCCGGTTTGTCCGGAGGCGTGATGTCGAGCGTTCCCACCATCGCCGGCGGCGCGCCGCCCGCCGCCAAGCGCCTGCGGCTGGCGCGGCTGGCCGTGTTCGCCGCCTTCTTCGTCAACGGCTTCATGATGGGTCACTGGGCGACGAAGATCCCGGTCCTGGTGGAGCGGCTCGGCATCTCCGAGGCCGTGTTCGGCCGGCTGATCGTGCTGTTCGGGATCGGCGCGGTGATCGCGCTGATCGGCGGAGCCCTGATGGTCACGCGGTTCGGCTCTGTGGTCGTGATGCGCTGGACGTCGATCCTGCTGGCGCCCTCGCTCGTCCTTCTGACGCTGGCGCCCTCGGTGCCAGCGGCGGCGCTGGCCCTGCTCTGGTTCGGCATGTTCCTTGGCGCGATGGACAATGCGATGAACGCCAACGGCATCGGCGTCGAAAGGGCGCTGGGCCGGCCGGCCATGTCCTCTTTCCACGGCTTCTGGTCGCTGGGCGGGATGGCGGGCGGGCTGACAGGCGGGGCGATGATCGCCGCGCTCGGCGAGATGGGCCATGCGCTGGCGGTCGGCGCGGTCAGCCTTGCGGTCGCGCTTTGGGCCTTCGGCCATTACAGGCCCGACGATCCTGCGGTGCATGGCGATGGCGGGGAGGCGCGCGTGCTCGGCGCCCGCCGGCTGCCGCGCTCGCCGGGCATCTATGTGCTCGGCGTGCTCACGCTGCTGGCGTTCGCGCCCGAGGGCACGGTGATCGACTGGAGCGCGCTCTATCTGCGCGAGGAGCTTGAGGCGCCGCTGATCGTCAGCGGCTATGCGTTCGCCGCCTTCTCGGCGACGATGGCGGCGATGCGCCTGTTCGGCGACGGCCTGCGGGCGCGGTTCGGCGACCGGCCGATGTTCGCCGCGAGCGCCGCGCTGGCCGCCACGGGGCTCGCCGTCGCCGGCACGGCGGCCGGCTTGGCCATGGCCTGCCTTGGCTTTTTCGTCGCCGGCATCGGCATGGCCAACATGGTGCCGATCCTGTTCTCGGCGGCCGGCAATTATCGGAGCTTGCCGCCGGCGGTGGCGATCGCCGTGATAACGACCTTCGGCTATGCCGGTCTTTTGTTCGTGCCCGCCCTTGTCGGCGCGGTCGCCGAAGCCCTGTCGCTGGCGGTGGTGTTCGTCGGCTGGTCGGTGATCGTGCTGGCGGTCGGCGTTACCTGCATGTTCTTGCCATGGCTGCCAGGGCGGGCAAGCGGGTGACCGCATCGGCTGCGATATGGTCTTGCCTGCGTTTCGCGCTGGCCTGTCCGGCGCGCAATCCATGGTCTAATTTACGCCGCCGAAGGCTTCGCGCTACATCGCGGACGGCGCGCCGGGGATGGGGAGATCGCCGGCCATGATCGGCAATGCGGGCCGACTGCCCGAACCAAGTGGAGGATGATCGATGTCTGGTGATGTGTATCCTGTGCCGGCGGCGGTGAAGAAGAAGGCGCTGCTGGACGATGCCACCTACAAGACCTGGTACCGGCAGAGCATGGACGATCCGGACGGGTTCTGGATGAAGCACGGCCAGCGCATCGACTGGTTCAAGCCCTACACGAAGGTCAAGAACACCTCCTTTGACGGCAAGGTGTCGATCAAATGGTTCGAGGACGGCGTCACCAACGTCGCCTACAACTGCATCGACCGGCATCTGGACAGGCGCGGCGACCAGGTGGCGATCATCTGGGAAGGCGACAATCCCTATGACGACAAGAAGATCACCTATCGCGAACTGTATGAGGAGGTGTGTCGGCTCGCCAACGCGATGAAGGCGCGCGGCGTCAGGAAGGGCGACCGGGTCACGCTCTATCTGCCGATGATCCCGGAGGCCGCCTATGCGATGCTGGCCTGCGCGCGCATCGGCGCTGTGCATTCGATCGTCTTCGGCGGCTTTTCGCCCGACGCGCTCGCCGACCGCATCGTCGGCTGCCGGAGCCATTTCGTGATCACCGCCGACGAGGGCCTGCGCGGCGGCAGGAAGGTTCCGCTCAAGCACAATGTCGATCTGGCCGTCGAGGTGGCCGAGCGCGAGGGCGTCGAGGTCGACACGGTGATGGTGGTGCGGCGCACCGCCGGCAAGATCGAATGGTTCGAGGATCGCGACGTGTGGTATCACGACGCGGTCAGGGACGAAAAACCCGAATGCAAGCCGGCGCGGATGAAGGCCGAGGACCCGCTCTTCATTCTCTATACGTCCGGCTCGACCGGCAAGCCCAAGGGCGTCTTGCACACGACCGGCGGCTATCTCGTCTATGCGTCGATGACGCACCAATATGTGTTCGACTGCCAGGAGGGCGATATCTACTGGTGCACGGCCGATGTGGGCTGGGTCACCGGCCATTCCTACATCGTCTACGGCCCCTTGTGCAACGGCGCCACCACGCTGATGTTCGAGGGCGTGCCCTCCTATCCGGACGCCTCGCGCTTCTGGGACGTGGTCGACAAGCACGCGGTGACGATCTTCTACACCGCGCCGACGGCGATCCGCGCGCTGATGGGCGCGGGCGTCTCTTTCGTCAACCGCACCTCGCGCAAGACGCTGCGGCTTCTGGGCTCGGTCGGCGAGCCGATCAATCCCGAGGCCTGGGAGTGGTATTACAATGTCGTCGGCGAGAAGAAATGTCCGATCGTCGACACGTGGTGGCAGACCGAGACCGGCGGGATCATGATCACGCCGCTGCCCGGCGCCACCAGGCTCAAGCCCGGCTCGGCGACGCGGCCCTTCTTCGGCATCCGGCCGCAACTGGTCGACAATGAAGGCCAGGTGCATTCGGAGATGGTGGCCGAAGGCAATCTGTGCATCACCGATTCATGGCCGGGCCAGATGCGCACGGTCTATGGCGACCATGAGCGCTTCGTGCAGACCTATTTCTCCACCTACAAGGGCAAATATTTCACCGGCGACGGCTGCAAGCGCGACGCGGACGGCTATTACTGGATCACGGGCCGCGTCGACGACGTGATCAACGTCTCGGGCCACCGGATGGGCACGGCGGAAGTGGAATCGGCGCTGGTCAGCCATGACGCGGTGTCCGAGGCGGCCGTGGTCGGCTATCCGCACGAGGTCAAGGGGCAGGGCATCTACTGCTATGTGACGCTGATGACCGGCTATGACGGGGACGATGATCTGCGCAAGGGCCTGGTCCGGCATGTGCGCCAGGAGATCGGCCCGATCGCCTCGCCCGACAAGATCCAGTTCGCGCCCGGCCTGCCCAAGACGCGCTCGGGCAAGATCATGCGGCGGATTCTCAGAAAGATCGCCGAGGACGATTACGGCTCGCTCGGCGACACGTCGACGCTGGCCGACCCGTCGGTCGTCGGCGATCTGATCGACAACCGCCAGAACAGGACGGGCTGAGCGGCCGGCCGCGCCGCACCTGGGCCATCACGGACCCGTCGGCGGGCACCGTGTCGGGATCGTCGGCGGCCGCGCGCCGGATTGCGGCATCCTCGGCATCGGACATGGCTTCGGCGGCGGCGCGTGCACGGCTTTCGGGAGTGCGCCGGTCGGCGCGCAATCCAGCCTTGGCCATAAAAGCTCCTTGCTTCCTGCGGGGTGGCGCGGCGCGTCAGGCAAAGCCGCCCTCGAAGAAGACGATCAGGCCCACCGCACCGAAGAACAGGGCGATCAGCACGCTCAGCGCCAGCGCGCGGTTGTTCCGATAGGCGGTCGCGACATGATCGCCGAACAGGTGCACCATCGTGGCCAGAAGGAAATAGCGCATGCCGCGCGCGATCAGCGTCGCCAGAACGAACAGCGCGAACGGATAGCCGGTCGCGCCCGCCGAGACGATGGCGAGTTGGAAGGGGATCGGCGGCAGCATGCCGACCAGCACCATCGCCAGGAAGCCGTAGCGCTCGAACAGGTCGGCGAAGCGGGCCTGTTCGTCCTGCCAGCCGGCGAGCGCGATGAAGCTGTTGCCGGCCGTCTCCATGAAGAAATAGGCGATGAAATAGCCGGCGACGGCGCCGGCGAGCGCGCCCAGGGTGACGCTGGTCGCCATGCGCCAGACATGGTCGCGCGCATATTGCATCATCGGGATCAGGACGATCTCGACCGGCATGGGAAGGATGGTGGTCTCGCCCGCCGAAAGCCAGAAAAGGCCGGTTATGCCGGCCCGGCCCTGGCGCACGCGCGCCAGCCAGCGTCTGAAAGATCGTCCCGTCACGGCTTCACCCGTTTTTGAGCCGGATGTCGCCCGCGATCGGGGCTTTTTTGAGACGGGCACAGGGGGTAGGCCCTCACACGGGCGGCGTGTCGAGCCCGCCCATGCGGCACACTTCGAGCCACTCGTCCCGCGTGACGGGCTGCACCGACAGGCGCATGGAGGTGACGAGCGCCATCTGCGCGAGCGCGGGATTGGCCTTGACCGCCCTGAGTGAAACGGGCTTCGGCATGTCGCGGACCGCCTTGACGTCGACGCACTCCCAGCGCGGATCGTCGGTGGTCGAATCGGGATGGATCTGCTGGCACACCTCGACGATGCCGACGATCTCCAGCCCCTCGTTGGAGTGATAGAAGAAGCCCTTGTCGCCAAGCTTCATCGCCCGCATGTTGTTGCGCGCCTGATAGTTGCGGATGCCGTCCCATTCCTCGCCGGCCGCGCCCCTGGCCTTCTGCTGGTCCCAGGACCATTTGAACGGTTCGGATTTGAAGAGCCAGTAGCCGGACATGAAACGCCCTTTCATTTGGAAGTGAATGGTGAGTCGTCAATGGTGAAATAGTGTTGCGTTGGCGCGCGTTCCGAGGGAGCATTCACCAATCTCTATTCCCCCTCGGCCCTGATCGGCCGGGCAAGCAGGGTGGCGATGGCGGTCCCGACGTCAAGTCCGCCGTCGAGGATGCGGGCGACGGCGTCGATGATCGGGGCATCGATGCCGTGCCGGGCGGCGATGCGCGCGGCGATCCCGGCGGTGGCCGCGCCCTCGGCCAGCTTCAGCTCCGACGTGTCCTCGCCGCGTCCCAGCGCTTGGCCATAGGCGAAGTTGCGCGACTGGCCGGACCCGCAGGTCAGGATCAGGTCGCCCAGGCCCGACAGGCCCGACAGGGTTGCGGGCCTTGCCCCCAGTGCGACGGCGAGGCGGGCCATTTCGGCAAAGCCGCGCGTGGTCAGCGCCGCCTGGGCGCTCGCGCCCAATCCCCTGCCGGCGACGATGCCGGCGGCGATGGCGAGCACGTTCTTGAGCGCTCCGCCATATTCGACGCCCCTCGGGTCGCTGCCGGCATAGAGCCGAAGGCCCGGACGGGACAGGGCTCGCGCCGCCTCAAGGGCCTGAGCCTCGTCCGCCATCGCCAGCGTCACCGCCGTGGGCAGGCCGCGCGCCACATCGACGGCAAAGCTGGGACCGGACAGGACCGCGCAAGGGTTGGCGGGCGCGGCCTCGGCCAGGATGTCGGTCATCAGATCCCCCGAGCCGCGCTCGATCCCCTTGGCGCAGGAGACCAGCAGCGCATCGGGACCCAGATGCGGCGCCATCGCGGCGACGACATGGCGAAGAAGTTGGGCCGGCACGGCGAAAAGGACCGGGTCGGAACCCTTGAGTGCCCGGGCGGGGTCCGTGGTCGCTGCGATCCCGGCCGGCAGATCGATGGCGCCCAGATAAGCGCGGTTGCGGCGTTCGCGCGCGATCTGGCCGATCACGGCCGCGTCGCGGCCCCAGATCGTGACCGGCCCCGTCCGCGCCATGGCGGCGGCCAGCGCCGTGCCCCAGGCGCCGGCGCCGATGACGGTGACATTGCTCACGCCTTGGCGCCTTTCCTGCCCGAACCGATCACCGGTTCGCTCGTCTCGTCGAGCGGCCAGCGCGGGCGCGGCGCGATGTCGAGCGGATCGCTTTCGCCCTGACGAAAATGTTCGAGCCCGGCCCAGGCGATCATCGCCGCATTGTCCGAGCACAGCGCGGCGGGCGGGGCGAGGAAGGCAAAGCCGTGCTCGGCGCACAGCCCGCGCAGCATCGCGCGGATGGCGCCGTTGGCCGCCACGCCGCCGGCGACGACGAGGGTCGGCGCCGACCCGGCGATATCGGCCCGGTAGCGTTCCAGGCCGCGCGCGACCCGGTCCTTGAGCGTCTCTGTGACCGCCTTCTGGAACGAGGCGCAAAGGTCGGCGACATCCTGCGTGCCCGGATCGCCCAGCGCCGTCGCCTGCTGCCGCAGGGCCGTCTTCAGGCCGGAAAAGGAGAAGTCCGGACGGGCTTCCCCCCTGAGCGGCCGGGGCAGCGCG
>NZ_CFIFWG010000128.1:0-9306 GCF_984466335.1 Roseitalea sp.
CGACGCCTTTGCGTGGGAAGGCACGCCGGCCCAGCTGAATGGCTGGCAACGCGGCCGGACGGGCTATCCGATCGTCGATGCGGGCATGCGCCAGCTCTGGCGGACCGGCTGGATGCACAACCGCGTGCGCATGATCGCCGCCTCCTTCCTGATCAAGCATCTGATGATCGACTGGCGGTGCGGCGAGAGCTGGTTCTGGGACACGCTGGTCGACGCCGACCCCGCATCGAACGCGGCGAGCTGGCAGTGGGTGGCCGGCTCGGGCGCCGACGCGGCGCCCTATTTCCGCATCTTCAATCCGGTCCTTCAGGGCGAAAGGTTCGATCCCGAGGGGGCCTATGTGCGCCGTTTCGTGCCCGAACTCGCCGGCCTGCCGAACAGGTACATCCACACACCCTGGCAGGCGCCGCCGAAGGTTCTGCGCGATGCGGGCGTCAGCCTCGGCAGCTCCTATCCGGAGCCCATCGTCGACCACCAGTGGGCGCGCAAGCGCGCGCTCGACGCCTACAACCGCATGAGGGGGCAAGCCGCGTGAACATCAAACCGGCGCCGGGGCAGTTCGCCACGACCGGCCAACGAAGACGTGTGGCCGTGATCGGCAGCGGCATTTCGGGCGCTTCGGCCGCATGGGCGCTGTCCGGCCGCCATGACGTGACGCTTTTCGAGGCCGAGGACAGGCCCGGCGGACATACGCGCACCGTCGATATCGACCATGACGGCACACCCATCGCGGTCGATGTGGGGTTCATCGTCTTCAACGAACGCAACTATCCCGATCTGTGCGCCCTTTTCGACCATCTCGGCGTGGCCTGCGAAACCACGAACATGAGCTTTGCGATGTCGCTCGACGGCGGCGCGCGCGAATGGTGCGGCCAGAGCTATCTGACCGTGTTCGCCCAAAAGCGCAATCTGGTTTCGCCGCGCTTTTTATGGATGCTGCGCGAGATCCTCCGCTTCAACCGGCAAGCCCGCATCGACCGCGACAACGGCGTCCTCGACGGCATGTCGATCGGCGGCTATCTGGCGCACCGGCGTTTCTCGCACCGTTTCCGCGACGACTATCTGATCCCGATGGCCGCTGCCATCTGGTCGACGCCGATGGTCAAGATGCTCGATTTTCCGGCCCTATCCTTCGTGCAGTTCTTCGACAATCACCGCCTGCTGGAAACGCGCCCGCCGATCTGGCGCACGGTCTCGGGCGGGGCGCGCAACTATCTGGAAAAGCTGCTCGCCGCGCTCGACGATGTGCGCGCGGGCACACCGGTGACCCGGCTCGAACGGCCCACGGGCGGCGGCGCGATCGTCGAGACGGCGCGGGCGCGCGAACGGTTCGATGCGGTCGTGCTCGCCGTCCATTCGGACCAGGCGCTCGCCATGCTCGGCGATGCGGACGCCAACGAGGCCGATATCCTGTCGGCGGTTCCCTACAAGCCCAACCGCGTCGTCCTGCACCGCGATCCCTCCTTCATGCCAAGGCGCCGGGCGGCCTGGGCGGCCTGGAACTATCTGCGCGACAGCGGGGCGGGCGATGCGGGCGGGATCTGCGTGACCTACTGGATGAACCGGCTGCAAAACATCGACGAGCGCCATGCGCTGTTCGTCACGCTCAATCCGACGCGCGAGCCGGCGCCGGGAACCATGTTCGGCGAGTGGACGTTCGACCATCCCCAATATGACGCCCGCGCACTGGCCGCCCAGGCGCGCCTGCCGCTGATCCAGGGGCGGCGCGACACCTGGTTCGCCGGCGCCTGGACCGGCTACGGCTTTCACGAGGACGGGCTGCGCTCGGGCCTTGAGGCGGCCGAGGCGCTGGGCGGCGCGGTCCCCTGGCGCGCAGGCGAGACAGTGCCGGAGCCCGGCGGCTTGCCCCTGCCGGCCGCCGCGCAATAAGGTGGTGCGATGAACGCGCATGTGACCGTTCCGGGCGGGCGGGACGACGCCGCCGGCGGCCCGCTCTTTCCGCCGCCGCGGGAGGCCGCCCTTCTCTATCCCGGCACGGTCATGCATGCGCGGCTGAAGCCGTTCGGCCACCGTTTCACATACCGGGTGTTCGCCGGGCTGTTCGATCTGGACCGTCTTGACGAGGCGGACAGGGCCTCGCCGCTCTTTTCGGCCAATCGACGCAATCTGATGTCCTTTCACGAGGCCGACCACCTGCCGGAGGACAGCGAGCACGCCACGCTGCGCGCGCATGCGTCCGCGCTCGCCCAGGCGGCGGGCGCGGGCCGGCCGGCGCGCATCCTGCTGCTTGCCTATCCGCGGCTTTTCGGGTTCGTCTTCAATCCCCTGTCGGTCTATTTCTGCTATGATGCGGCCGATGCGCTGACCGCGGTGGTCTATGAGGTGCGCAACACGTTCGGCGAGCGGCACAGCTATGTGTGCAAGGTCGAGGCGGGGCAGCTGACCCGCGCCGGGCTGCGCCAGGAACGCACCAAGATCTTCTATGTCTCGCCCTTCATCGGCATGGGCATGCGCTACCGTTTCCGGCTCGTGCCGCCGGGCGGAAACGTCCGGCTGCGCATCCTTGAAACCGAAGGGGCCGAGCCGATGCTTTCGGCGACGTTCGCCGGCTCCGCGCGGCCGATGACGAGCGCGACGCTTGCCGGCCAGATGGCCCGCCTGCCGTTCATGACGCTTAAGGTTGTCGCCGGAATCCATTGGGAAGCCTTGAAATTATGGCTCAAGGGCGCGACACTCATCGCGCGGGGAAAGCCGCCGCATCCTGTCTCCTTCGACGACGCAGCACCGGGCCCCGCCGAATGACGGTCATGGCGCGCGGCGGCCGAAAACGCAAACGGTCCCGTGACCGGGGAGAGCAGGTGGACGGGTAAGATGGCCCCATCGAATAAAATGGGCGGCTCGGCCGACATGGTGCGCGAACTGATCGCCGCCGCCGAGCCGCTGACGCAGAACAATATCGGCCGCTATCTGCGCGGCCTCCCCTTCAAGGCGCGCCTGGCGCTGCGGGCGGCGCTTCACCTGCCCAAGGGCACGCTGACGATCCGGCTGCCGGACCGCCGCAGCGTGAAGATCGACGGCCATGCCCCGGGCCCGGAGGGCATCGTCATCCTCCACAACTGGAACATTGCGCGCAAAGCGCTCTCCGGCGGCACGATCGGCGTGGCCGAAAGCTATGTGGACGGCGACTGGGAGAGCCCCGACGTGACCTCCTTTCTCGAACTGTTCGTCGTCAACGAGGAGCTGGGCACCCGGCTGGCGACGGCGGGCGCGAGCGTCAAGCTGCTGTCGCGCGTCCGCCACTGGTTCAACCGGAACACGAAAACGCGCGCGCGGAAGAACATCGCCGCCCATTACGATCTGGGCAACGATTTCTACGCGCTCTGGCTCGATCCCTCGATGACCTATTCCTCGGCGCTCTACCAGACCGGCGCCAACGATCTCGAAAGCGCGCAAAACGCCAAATACCGCGCCCTGGCCGAGGCCGCCGGCATCACCGGGGACGATCACGTGCTGGAGATCGGCTGCGGCTGGGGCGGCTTTGCCGAATTCGCCGCGCGCGAGATCGGATGCCGCGTCACCGGCCTGACCATCAGCCGCGAGCAGCTCGATTTCGCCCGCCAGCGGATGCGCCTGGCCGGCCTTTCGGACAGGGTGACGATCAAGTTCCAGGATTATCGGGACGAGACCGAGCGCTACGACAAGGTCGTGTCGATCGAGATGTTCGAGGCGGTCGGCGAAGCATATTGGGAAACCTACTTCGCCAAGGTGCGCGACGTGCTCAAGCCGGGGGGCAAGGCCAGCCTCCAGATCATCACGATCGACGAGAATGCCTTTCCGATCTATCGCAAACAGCCCGATTTCATTCAGCGCTACGTCTTTCCCGGCGGCATGCTGCCGCCGCCGCCGGCCCTTCGCGACCTGGGCGGACGCCATGCGCTCGAACTGATCGGCGAGCGCGTCTTCCCCCAGGACTACGCGCGCACGCTGGCCGAATGGCGCGACCGGTTCCGGCAGAGGTGGCCGCAGATCGGCGCGATGGGCTTCGACGAGCGCTTCAAGCGGCTGTGGGAGTTCTATCTGCATTATTGCGAGGCGGGCTTCCGCGCCGAATTCATCGACGTGCGGCAGCTGACGTTCGCCAGAAACGCATGACCGGCACCCCGCCGCGCTGAACCGGCTCGCCGGCGCATGCGTAGCAAAGCCATTGGTCCTTCCTGACGAAAGCTCACCCATGCGCGCTCCGCAGCCGACGGCCAAAGCCGACACGCCGCCGCTTGCGCGCCTGATCGCATATGCGCTGCCGGCGCTGCCGCTCGCGGCATTGACCCTGCCGCTCTACATCCTGCTGCCGGCCTTCTATGCCGGACCTGTCGGCCTGTCGCTGGCGGCGACCGGGGCGGCGCTCGTGGCGATGCGCGTCTTCGATGCGCTCAACGATCCGCTGATCGGCGTGATCGCCGACCGCTGGCGCACGCCCCTTGGCCGCCGGCGGCGCCTGTTCGCCCTCGCCGTACCGCTTTGCGCACTGTCGGCCCTGATGCTGTTCTGGCCGCCCGAGGCCGCCGGCCCGCTCTATCTGGCCGGCTGGGGCATGGTGCTGTCGCTGGGCTACACGGCGGCGGTGATCCCCTACCTTGCCTGGGGCGCGGAGATGGCCGGCGGCTATGGCGCGCGCTCGACGATCGCGGGCTGGCGCGAGGGGTTCACGCTGACCGGCACGCTGATCGCCATCGCCGTGCCCTTCACGCTGGGCTTTGAGGACCCATCGGGCTTTCACGGGCTGGCGCTGTTGGGCGTCGTCATCGCCGTCGCTCTGCCGGCGTTGGGCCTGATCGCCGTCACGACCGTTCCGGAACCGGCCGAGCACACGCGCGCGCGCGTCGGCTGGCGGTCGGGACTGGGCCATCTGCGAGCCAACGGGCCATTCATGCGGCTGATCGCGGCCTTCTTCGTCAACGGCCTGGCCAACGGCATTCCGGCGACGCTGTTCCTGTTCTTCGTCGGCGACTATCTGGGCGCGGCCGAACTGCAAGGGCCGCTCCTGTTCCTCTATTTCGCCTGCGGCGTCGCCGGCGTGCCGCTGGCCGCCGCCGCCTCGCACCGCATCGGAAAGCATCGCGCCTGGTCGCTGGCCATGATCGCCGCCTGCATCGTCTTTGCGACGGTACCGCTCCTGTCCGAGGGCGACGTGGCGGCCTTCGCCGTCATCTGCGCGGCGACCGGCCTTCTCGTCGGCTTCGACCTCGCCATCCCGCCGGCGATCCAGGCCGATGTGATCGATGTCGACACGGCGGCCTCCGGAGAGCAGCGTTCGGGGATCTATTTCGCCGCCTGGAGCCTTGCGACCAAACTGTCGCTGGCGCTGGCGGTCGGGATCGCCTTCCCGTTGCTCGACCGGGCCGGCTTTCAGGCCGGCGGCGGGCCGGGCCAGGACGCCACGGCACTGAGCGCGCTCGTGGTCATCTACGCGCTCGTGCCGGTGGCGCTGAAGCTGGGCGCCATCGCCATCATGTGGACCTTTCCGCTCGACGAGGCGCGGCAGGCGGCGCTGCGCCGAACGATCGAGGCATCGGCCAAATAGGGCCTGTCAGCGCCCGCGAACGACCGAGGCCGGCGTCGTGTCGCCGAACTTCAACTCCCGCCGGTTCCAGCGCGTCGCCCGCCTCATGAGCGCGAAATAGACCGGGTGCGGCAAGAGCCGCAAGAGCTTCAGCAACCAGGTGAAGCGGCGTGGAAAGGTGACCTCGAACCGGCCGTTTTCCACGCCGGCGATCATCGCCACGGCCGCCCTTTGCGCCGGCATCAGCGCGGGCATCTCGAAGCTGTTCTTCTCGGTCAGCGGCGTGTCGATAAAGCCCGGATTGACGATCTGGACGCGAATGTTCATCCGATCCAGATCGAACTTCAGGGATTGGGCCATGTTGTTCAGGGCCGCCTTGGACGCGCCATAGGCGGCCGCGGAGGGAAGGCCGGAATAGGCGGACACCGATCCCACCAGCACGAGTTGGCCCCTGCCGTGCCCCTTCATGCGCTCGACCACCGGCACCAGGCCGTTGAGAACGCCGAACAGGTTGACCTCGAAGGTCTTCTCGAAGGCGCCGATGTCCAGCGCCTCGCCGCGGGTGGGCCAGTAATTGCCGGCGTTGAAGACGGCCATGCGGATCGGGCCGTGCCCGGCCTCGATCGCGGCGACGGCCTCGTTCATCGCCGCCCGGTCCGTGACGTCGCAGGCCAGGGGCCTGACCGACCCCGGAAGCGGCGCGCTCTCGTCGGCAAGCGCGTCAAGCCCGTCGCGACCGCGGGCGCTGGCGACCACGTCGTAGCCCCTTTCGGCAAGCGCCAGGGCGAGCGCGCGGCCGATGCCAGCGCTCGCTCCGGTAATCCAGACGATGCCGTCACCGGCCTTGATGCGATAAAGGTCCATGCCACGTCCCTTGCGTGCTGTGCCGACGATATGGCGCGCGGCGCGCGAAGGAGACAGCCCCGCCGCCAGGCGGCGGAAAGGACCGACTCGCGCCGCCGGATCGTGTCAGATCGACAAGATGTCGCTCAGGCGCTGACGCAGCGGGCCGGTCAGGCGCAGCGGCGCGTCGGTGACCGCAAAGCCGATGCAAGGCACCGTGTCCTCGGCGACCGGACGGTGGTTCACGGACGGGTCGGCGATCGAAATGTCGCCGCGGCCGAACCGGCCGCGCTCGTCGCGGAACGCGCCATCTACGATCAGCGACAGTTCCATGCCCTCATGGGTGTGCGCGGGCACGGTGCGGCCCGGCTTGATCCAGAACATGCAGACATGACAGCCGTCGACATCGTCCACCTCATATTCGCGGAAGCCGGGCATCTTCGTCTTCCAGGGAATGTCGTCCGCCGCGTGGCCGATGAAGTCCTGCAAGGCGCGCGGCATCGTCCCGCAACGCTTGACCGGGTCGCGGGGCCGCGCGGGCGCGCTCGGGCTGGCGAAGATCGCGGCCAGCGCGCCATCGCGGTCGCCCAGGCGCATGGGCGCGACATGTTCGAGCGCCGCGCCCGCCGCGCCCTCCAGCCCTGCGACCAGCGGGCGGTTGGCGGGCGAAAGCTCAAGGTGCGCATCCATCAGCACTTGCAGCGGGCGCGGCAAGGCACCGCTCACATAGCCGCTCAGGAGCGCATCGAGCGAACCATACTGGCCTTCATACATCGAAATCCCCTTGCTGGCGGTCTGCGCCGCCCCGTCGCTCTTGTGTCACGTCTACGCCGGCGGGCACAATGCGGATCACCGGTGAAATTGCTTCCCCATTGTCGTTCGTTCGTGGCAAACAATTCGGTAACCGCCTTGTTTGCGCGGCACAAATGCCTTGCTCGCCCGAACCGGCGCCATTAGCGTCCGGGCAAAGACGGGAGCCCATTTTCCATGCAAGCCTCGATTATCGACCGCATCGGCGACACCCCGCTGGTGAAACTCAAGCGCGCTTCCGAGGAAACCGGCTGCACGATCCTCGGCAAGGCCGAATTCCTCAATCCCGGGCAATCGGTCAAGGACCGCGCGGCGCTGTGGATCGTCCGCGAGGCGGAACGCAGGGGCCTTTTGCAGCCCGGCGGCGTGATCGTCGAGGGCACGGCGGGCAATACCGGCATCGGGCTGACCATGGTGGCAAGGGCGCTCGGATACCGCACGGTGATCGTCATTCCCGAAACCCAGACGCGGGAAAAGAAGGACGCGCTGCGCCTTGGCGGCGCCGAGCTGGTCGAGGTGCCGGCGGTCCCCTACCGCAATCCGAACAATTATGTGCGCCTGTCGGGGCGGCTTGCCGAACAACTCGCGAAGACCGAACCGAACGGGGCGATCTGGGCCAACCAGTTCGACAACCCGGTCAACCGCCGGGCGCATGTGGAGACCACCGCGCCCGAGATCTGGCGCGAAACCGGCGGAAAGGTGGACGGGTTCATCTGCGCGGTCGGCTCGGGCGGCACGCTGGCCGGCGTCGCCGAGGGGCTGCGCGCCCGTGACAAGAACGTCAAGATCGGGCTCGCCGATCCGCACGGCGCGGCGCTTTTCAGCTATTACACGACCGGCGCGTTCAAGTCCGATGGCGGATCGATCACCGAGGGCATCGGCCAGGGGCGGGTCACGGCGAACCTTGAGGGCTTTGCGCCCGATTTCTGCTGGCGCGTGTCCGATGCCGAAGCGCTCGACATCGTCTTCAAGCTGGCGCTCGAAGAAGGGATGATCATGGGCGGGTCGACCGGCATCAACATTGCCGGCGCGGTCCGGCTGGCGCGGGAACTGGGGGCGGGCCATACGATCGTCACCATCCTGTGCGACTACGGCCATCGCTACCAGTCAAAAATCTACAATCCCGCCTTCCTGCGCGAGAAGGGCCTGCCGGTACCCAAATGGATGGAGCAGACGACCGCCATCGACGTGCCGTTCGAGGCGGCGTGAGGTGGCAGGGCGCGGACGGCGGGGGCGATCCATATCGGCAAGATCGAAAAGAAGGGGCGCGAAAATCGCCACTTCCGGATAAGGTCCGGGACAGCCCCACAGCAACAGGACATGCAGGACCAGCCCATGGCCGACAGAAGCCCCTTCGTCGTCTCGCCCGACTGGCTGGAGGCGCATCTGGACGATCCGGGCCCGATCGTCGTCGATGCCTCCTGGTATCTGCCGGACCAGAACCGCAACGCGCGCGCCGAATATGATGCCGCGCACATTCCCGGCGCGGTCTTCTTCGACCAGGACAAGGTGGTCGACTCCGAAAGCGCGCTGCCGCACGCCCTGCCCTCGCCCGCCATATTCGAACGCCACGCCGGCGCGATGGGCATCGCCCGCAACGATACGATCGTCGTCTATGACGGGCCGGGCATGTTCACCGCGCCGCGCGTCTGGTGGATGTTCCGGATGATGGGCGCGCCGAACGCGTTCGTGCTCGATGGCGGGTTCGACAATTGGCGCGCGGCCGGCCGGCCCGTCACGGACGCGCCGACGCGGGTCGCGGAGGCGACCTTCACGGCCAAGCCGGATATGGGCGCGGTGGTTTGGCTGGACGGCATGCGGCGGCTGGTCGAAGACGGCACGGCGCAGATCGCCGATGCGCGCGGACCAGGCCGGTTCACCGGCGCCGAGCCCGAGCCGCGCGCGGGGATGCGCTCGGGCCATATGCCCGGCGCGCGCAACCTGCATTACGCCGCGCTTTCGGACAAGGGCCGCCTGAAGGATCTTGAGGGGTTGCTTGTCGCCCTCGCCGAGGCAGGCATCGACCCGGACAAGCCGGTCGTGACGACCTGCGGCTCCGGCGTGACGGCGGCCGTGATCAATCTGGCGCTGGCATCGGTCGGCGCGCACGACCACCGGCTCTATGACGGATC
>NZ_CFIFWG010000129.1:0-9067 GCF_984466335.1 Roseitalea sp.
TGCAGCCCCTGGTCGAAAATATCGTCGATCGGGCGGTTCCGGACATTGTGGAAACAGGCGTCGGCCATTGTATGCGACGGCGGCCTGTGGCCGTAGTCGGATTCCAGATAGCCCAGATTGCCGCTGATCTTGGCGCAGCAGAAGGCCAGGCTTCGCGGCAGGCGCCGGTCGAGGATCATGAAATGGGCGATGGCGCGCGGGGTCGGCTCGCCCCTGGTGACCCATCGGAACGACTGGTGCGCCGACACCGAGCGCAGGATCGTCTCCCACTGGACATTGTCCAGCGAGGAGCCGACCAGCGACAAGGATGGCAGCAGCACATAATATTTGACGTCGAGGATGCGCGCGGTGTTGTCGGCCCGTTCGACGAAGGTGCCAAGGCGCGCGAAGTTGAAGACCTCGTTGCGCAGCATCGTGCCGTGCAGGGCGCCGCGCACCAGCGCGCTCTGCTGGCGGATCGTCGCCAGCGCGGCGGGAAGGTCGCGCTCGCGCACCGGGCGGGACAGCGTGTCCGACAGGGTCAGCCAGCACTCGTTGACCGCCTCCCAGACCTCGCGCGTGAGCGCGGTGCGCACCATGCGGGCATTGTCGCGGGCGGTGCCGATCACCGACAGGACGCTGGACGGGTTCGACCGGTCGCGCAGCAGATAGTCGATCACCGCGCTGGCCTCGAAAACCGCGTGGCGGTCCCGATAGCCGGCGCGGGCGCCGGCGGTGGCGATCACCGATTCCCACTCCCGGTCGGCGGACGCCGAACGGGTCAGCGCGATGCGAAATCCGGCATCGACCAGCCGGGCGGTGTTCTCGGACCGCTCCAGATAGCGGAACAGCCAGAAAATGCCGCCGGCGGTCCTGCCCAGCATCAGCGCGGCCCTCCCGCCCGCAGCCTCGCCCTTCGAGGCTGCGCCGTACAACCGTGCCGCCAATCCTTTTCGCCCGCCCTACTCATCGAGCACCCATGTGTCCTTGGTGCCGCCGCCCTGCGACGAGTTGACGACCAGCGATCCCTTCTTGAGCGCGACGCGCGTCAGCCCGCCGGGCGCGATCCTGATCGCGTTCGGCGAAACCAGAACGAAGGGCCGCAGATCGACGTGGCGCGGCGCGAGCCCGGCCCTGGTCAGGATCGGCACCGTCGACAGGGACAAAGTGGGCTGGGCGATGTAGCTGGCCGGCCGCGCCGTCAGCTTCCCGCGGAAGGCGGCGATCTCCTTCCTGGACGCCGCCGGCCCGACCAGCATGCCGTAGCCGCCCGAGCCGTGCACCTCCTTGACGACCAACTGGTCGAGATGGTCGAGCACATAGGCGAGCGCGTCCTTCTCCGAGCAGCGCCAGGTCGGCACGTTCCTCAGGATCGCCTTCTCGCCGGTGTAGAACTCGACGATCTCCGGCATGTAGGAGTAGATCGCCTTGTCGTCGGCGATCCCCGTGCCGGGCGCGTTGGCGATCGTGATGTTGCCGGCCCTGTAGACATCGAGAATGCCCGGCACGCCCAGCATCGAATCGGGCCTGAAATTGAGCGGATCGAGGAAATCGTCGTCGACGCGCCGGTAGATCACGTCGACCGGCCGGTAGCCGCGCGTCGTGCGCATGGCGATGCGGCCGTCGACGACGCGCAGATCGTGGCCCTCGACCAGTTCGGCGCCCATCTGGTCGGCCAGAAAGGCATGCTCGTAATAGGCCGCATTGTGGATGCCCGGCGTCAGCACCGCGAGCGCGGGCGTGCCGGCATCGCCCCGGTTCGGCGGCGCGCAGGCGGCCAGCGAACGCCGCAGGTCGCGCGGGTAGGTGCTGACCGGCTGCACGGCGACCATCGAAAACAGTTCGGGAAACATGCTGAGCATCGTTTCCCGGTTTTCCAGCATGTAGGAGACGCCCGACGGCGTGCGTGCATTGTCCTCAAGAACGTAGAACGTGTCCTCGCCGGTGCGCACAAGATCGATGCCGACAATGTGGGTGTAGACGTTGCCCGGCGGCCTGACGCCGATCATCTGCGGCAGGAACGCCTTGTTCCTGGCGATCAGATCGACCGGGACGCGGCCGGCGCGCAGGATCTCCTGACGATGATAGATATCGTGCAGGAAGGCGTTGATCGCGGTCACGCGCTGCTCGATGCCGCGCGACAGGCGCGCCCATTCGCGACCCGAAATGATCCGCGGCACCACGTCGAACGGGATCAGCCGCTCGGTCGCCTCCTCGTCGCCATAGACGTTGAAGGTGATGCCCATGCGGCGAAAGAAGGTCTCGGCCTCGGCCGCCTTGCGCTTGAGCCGGGCGAGGTCTTCGCCGTCGAGCCATTGCTGGTAGTCGCGATAGGGCGGGCGGATGTTCTCGCCCAGGCCGGTCATTTCATCGAAATGCGTAACGCCCGATTGCATGAGGAAAGCTTAAGGTATTGCATTTTCCGTGCAACCGTTCCGCTTGGCGTTTTTGTGCATGGCCGGCGGGTGTGTGCCACCCTTGATGCGATCGGATCGATGGCTTGCCCATGCATCCCGGTCTCCAAGCGGCAGGCCCGGCCGGGCGTTGGAAAGGCGCGCCGGTTACGCCCCTTGTCAGTATCGTGCCGAACTGCCAGAAAGCGCAGCATGGATATCACCTTCACCGGCAAGACAGCCATCATAACCGGCGCGGGCTCGGGCATCGGAGCCGAAGTCGCGCGCGAACTGGCGCGCGGCGGCGCTGCGGTCGTCGTCGCCGACATCGACGAAGGCCACGCACGGGCCGTGGCCGACGAGATCGCAGCGTTCGGCGGTGTCGCCCATGCGTGCGCGGTCGATGTGGCCGACCCGGCCTCCGTCGAGGCCATGGTCGCCTTTGCGGCCGACGAGACGGGCGCGTTGCACCTTCTGGTCAACAATGCCGGAATCGGCGGCGAGCAGGGGCCGCTGGCCGAGTGCTCGGCGGAGAACTGGGCCAGGGTGATCGACGTCAATCTTTCGGGCGTCTTTTATGGCATGCGCTTTGCGATCCCGCAGATTGAGAAGGCCGGCGGCGGCGCGATCGTCAACATCGCATCGATCCTGGGCTCGGTCGGCTTTCAGGGCGCGGGGCCATATGTCGCCTCCAAGCACGGCGTGGTCGGCATGACCAAGGTCGCGGCGATGGAGAACGCGGCCAAGAACATACGCGTGAACGCGGTGGGGCCGGCCTTCGTCAAGACCCCGCTTCTTGAGGCCCTGGACGAGGACATGCTGGACGCGATCGCCGACACGCACCCGGTCGGGCGCCTGGCAGAGGTGGACGAGATCGCGCCGCTGGTCGCCTTCCTGCTTTCGGACAGGGCAAGCTTCATCACCGGCAGCTACCATCTGGCCGATGGTGGCTACACCGCGCAATAGGCGCGGCGACGAATCGGCCCGGCCGGCGGCCGCGCTTCGCCAATCGGACAAGGGCGTGCCTGCCCGTGCCCATCGGTCCCGCGTGCCGGCGCGGTCACCGCGCCTTCCGCACGATCACGCTGCCCGCCGAATAGCCCGCGCCGAACGAGCAGATCACGCCAAGATCGCCCGGCGCGAGATCGTCCGAAAACTGCGAAAAGGCGATGATCGAACCGGCCGAGGAAGTGTTGGCGTACGCCTGCAGGATGTTGGGCTGCTCGTGCCGTTCCGGCGCGCGCCCCAGTACCTTGGCGCCGATCAGATCGTTCATCGCCTTGTTGGCCTGGTGCAGCCACAGCCGGCGAAGATCGCCCGTGCCGATCCCGTTATCGGCCAGGTGTGCCGCGATCAGGTCGGCGACCATCGGCACCACCTCGCGGAACACCTTGCGCCCCTCCTGCCGAAACAGCATGTCGCGCCGGTCGGCCATGTGGCCGGGCCGCGTGCGGCGCAGAAACCCTGCATCGTTGCGGATATTGTTGGAAAACGCCGTCTTCAGCCGCGTCGAGACGATCTCGAAGCCGGCCGATCCGGTCTCGGACCGCTCCAGCACCAGCGCGGTGCAGACGTCGCCGAAGATGAAATGGCAGTCGCGGTCGCGCCATTCCAGGTGCGCCGAGCAGATCTCCGGGCTGACGATCAGGATCGCGCCGGCCGAGCCGTTGGCGATCATGTCGTGGGCGGCCTTTATGGCGAACGTCGCCGACGAGCAGGCGACGTTCATGTCGAAGCCGAAGCCGGATATGCCGAGCGCCTCTTGGATTTCGATGGCGATCGCGGGGTAGGCGCGCTCATGGTTGGAGGCGGCGCAGATCACCGCATCGATATCCGCCGCGTCGCGTCCTGCCTGCGCCAGCGCCTTGCCGGCGGCATCCACCGCCATTTCGGCCATGAAGGACAGATCGTCCTCGCCCCGCTCGGGCAGGATCGGATGCATGATGGCCGGGTCGAGCACGCCGGACTTGTCGAGCACATGCCGGTTTTCGATGCCCGACGCCTTGACGATGAAGTCGCTCGACGAGTGCTGCAACGGCTCCGCTTCGCCGGCGGCGATGGCCTTGGCGTTGGCCGCGTTCCGGCTGTCGGCCCAGACGTTGAACGACGCGACCAGTTCGTCATTTGAGATGGTCTGTTCGGGTGTGAAGACCCCGGTTCCCGTGATGGCGATGGCTGTCATGGTGATCTCGTTCCTTGTCCGCCTTTTACGCCTCAGAGCGTCAATAGGGCCTTTTCCATCAAGCTCAAAGCGGCCAGACCCACAGGATCGCCGGCACGGCGACGGCAATGACGATCATCTCCAGCGCCAGCCCCATGCGCCAATAGTCGCCGAACCGGTAGCCGCCCGGCCCCATGATGATCGTGTTGTTCTTGTGGCCGATGGGTGTCAGGAACGCGCAGGAGGCGGCCACCGCCACGCCCATCAGGAACGGGTCGGCACTGGCGCCGATCGATTGCGCGACCGACACGCCGATGGGGGCTGCGATCAGCGCGGTGGCGACATTGTTGAGAAAGTCCGACAGCGTCATCGTGACGACCATCAGCACCAAAAGGACCGCCCAGGCCGGCCAGCCCTCGGTGCCGCCGACGATCGTATCGGCGATCAGTTGGGTGCCGCCCGATGCCTCCAGCGCCGCCGAGAGCGGGATCAGCGAGGCGAGCAGCACGATCACCTTCCACTCGATCATGGCATAGAAATCCTCGCCGCCCAGAAGGCCCATGGCGATATAGGCGACCACGCACGCGCCGAGCCCGACCGCGAGCGTGGTGACGCCCGTCACCGCAAGCGCGATGGCGATGCCGAACGCGGCGATCGCCGCTGCCGCCTTGCGCCGCTGGATCACGGCGGTCCGGCGGTCGGCGATGGGATAGACGCCGAGCCAGTGCGCCACCGGGTCCATCCGGTCGTCCGGGCCGAGCAGCAACAGCACGTCGCCCGGCCGTATCGTCAGCTTGCGCACCCGGTCGCGGAACCGGCGTCCCTGCCGCGACACGCCCAGAAGCGTCACGCCGTGCCGGTAGAGCAGCCGCACATCCATCGCCGAGCGGTTCACGATCCGCGCCGTGTCTGGCACGATGGCCTCGATCAGCGTCAGATTGCCGCCGCGCAGGCCGCCATGCTTCTCCGAGCCGGCGAAATTGAGTTCGGCGGCGCCCATGAAGGCCTCGATCGATTTGGGGTCGCCCTCCAGCACCAGAAAATCGCCCTTGCGGATCTCCTCGGTGCGCGAAAAGCTCGGCAATCGTTTGCCGCGTCGGACAAGGCCAAGGATCTGGATGTCCTTGTCGGCGGCGTCCGGATAGAGTTCGCGCACCAGCTTGCCGATCGATTTGCTTTCATCGGTCACACGCGCTTCGGCGACATAGAGCCCGGCGTCCTCATCGAGCGACTGCTGGTTCTTGCGCTCGGGAATCAGGCGCCAGCCGATCAGCGCGACGAAGGCGATGCCGACGGCCGAAACGATCAGCCCCACGGGCGCGAAGTCGAACATCGAAAACGGCGCGCCCAGCGCGTCCTGCCGATATTGCGCGATGACGATGTTGGGCGGCGTGCCGATCAGCGTGATCATGCCGCCCAAAATGGTGGCGAACGACAGCGGCATCAGCGTCAGGGAGACCGCGCGCCTGGCCTTTCCGGCAACCTCCATGTCGAGCGACATCAGGAGCGCGAGCGCGGCGACATTGTTGATGATCGCCGAAAGGGCTGCACCGGCGACGGCCATGACCGAAATGTGCGCGGGAACGGTCCGGTCGGGCGTGACGACGAAGCGCGCGATCAGTTCGACCGCGCCCGAATTGACCAGACCCCGGCTGACGATCAGCACCAGCGCGATGATCACCACGGCCGGATGGCCGAAGCCGGCAAAGGCGGCGCCGGGCGCCACATGGCCGGCGAGGACGGCGATCAGAAGCGCGGCGAAGGCGGCCAGATCGTAGCGCACTCGCCCCCAGACGAGCATGGCGAACAGCACGCCGAACAGGCCGAACAGGAACAGCTGGTCGCTTGTGATCGCCTGGGTCATGCCCGCGGTGGTGGCACAGGCGGGGCGGGAAGGGAAGGCCGGTCAGCAGCGCGAAGGCGCCCAGGAACTGCACCGCGAAATAGGGGCCGTACTCGAAACCGTAGTGCAGCGAGTTCTGGACCGACGCCATCATCTGGGCGATGCGCGAGGCCACTTGGCCTGCGAACAGATCGTCGAAGAAGCCGACATCCTGCCGCTCGACCGCCTTGTGTGCCTGCCAGCGCATGGCCGCCGGAAAGCCGGCCGAGACGGCCTGGCTCATCAGCGCGTCCATCGCGAATTTGACGAGCGGTTCGACGATGATCACCAGCACGGCGAGCGCGCTTCGATGAAGGCGGCCGCCCACACGATGATCAGCCCCATTGCGCTGACCGCCGCCGTCAGAAGCGCCACGAGCAAGAACAGCCAGCGGAACATCCGGGCAAAATGCCGGATCAGCCGCGCCGCGCCTTCGGTCGGCATCGGCCGGTAGACAGGGTCGGCAAGGGACATGGGCGGCACTCCGGTACGGCCGTGCAACATCATGGCGATGTGGCGATTTTGCAGCGCCGGCTTCTGCGCTGTCGTCAGCGGCTGTCCAGCGCTGCGCGCACCTGCTTGCGATAGGCGCGGCCGACGGGGATCCGCGTGCCCAGGCTGGTCTCCACATAGGCCTTGCCGTCGCGGCGAACCAGCCGCCGCGCATGCCGCTCGCCCACCCACCAGGAGCGGTGAACGCGCATTCCGGCGCCCGCGCCCAGCTCGCGCTCGGCATCGCCGATCCGCATCAGCACCAGCGCCGATCCCCTGGGCGTCGTCACCTCGACATAGTGGTCCTGCGCCCGAAGGTGAACGATGTCCCGGCCCAGATGCGGCGGCAGCCTGGACAGAAGGACCGACGGCGCCACCCTGTCCCGTAGCGCTTCGGGCGACGCGCCGCCGCGCGTGATGTTCAGCTCGTAAAGGACGGCGACGATCGGCGCGATCGCCAGTGTGTAGGGCAGGATGCGGCCGAACGCGGCGACGAAATCGCCGCCGAAGACAAGCGCGCCCATCGCCCCGTTCAGGGCCGCGACCGGCACCCCCGCCGACAGTCCGCCCAGCAGCAGCGCCGGCCATTCACCCAGGCCCGCGCGCTCGGCATGTCCGCTGACCAGCAGCGAACACAGCAGCCCCGCCGCGAAGCTGCCGGCGACCGCCATGGCCCAATAGAGCGCCCGCCCCGGCACGGACAGCCGGTCATAGGTGCCGAACGGCCCGGTCAGGCTGACGACGGCGATCACTCCGCCAAGAAGCGCCCAGAAGCGCACGCTCCGCGACAGGGCGTGCATTTCGCGAAGCGCGAAGGACCAGGGCGTGTCGTTGGCGCGATTTTCCATATCGTTTGCGTATTGGTCCTTGTCGTGGCGTTCAATCCCGAACTTACGCAGCATTCGATGATCGTTGAATCTGCAAAAGGGTGAAACACCATGAATCGTATGCTTCGCTTCACGCTGTGGGGACTTGCCGGCCTGGCGGTCCTGCTTCTGACCGGGTTCTTGTGGCTGCGCACCACGCCCTATTGGGCGGGCATGACGCTGTTCAGCGAGGGCAAGCGCGTCGAGAACTTCCGCAACATGGACGCGGTCTTCCCCCACCTGCCCGTCGCCCGCGCCGGCGCGGTCTGGCGCTTTTCGCGCGATCGGCGCCCGCTGCCCGAAACCTACGCCCATGAGGGCGAAAGGCGCGATCTTGGCGCGTTCCTCGACCGTACCGAGACGACCGGCCTGCTGGTCGTCCATGACGGGGCGATCACATATGAAGACTACCGGCTCGGCGCCGACGAGCGCGCGCAGTTCACCTCCTGGTCGGTGGCCAAGTCGATCCTGTCCGCGCTGATCGGCATCGCGGTGGACGAGGGTCATATCGCGGACCTGCGCGATCCGATCGGCCGCTACGTGCCCGGCCTCGACGGGACCGCCTATGGCGCGGTGCCCATCGAGGATGCGCTGACCATGTCCTCGGGCATCGACTTCGACGAGAATTACGACGATGCGTTCTCTGACGTGAACATGCTGTTCATCCAGTTCGCCACCGGCGCCTCGCTGGCCGGCACCCTGGCGGAATTGCAGGCGATCCGCGAGCCGGGCATCTACAATGACTATATAAGCTCCGACACGATCGCGCTCGGCCTGGTCCTTGAGGGCGCGACCGGCATGCCCGTCAACGCCTATGCGGCCAGCCGGCTCTGGGGACCGCTGGGCGCCGAGGCCGACGCCTACTGGAACACCGGTCGCGCCGGGTCGGCCCTGACCATGTGCTGCTTCAACGCGACGCTGCGCGACTATGCCCGCTTCGGCCGGCTCTATCTTGAGGGCGGCGCGCGCGAGGGCAGGCAGATCGTGCCGGCCGGCTGGGTCGAGGCCAGCGTCCATCCCACCGCGCCGCACCTCCAGCCGGGTGACAATCCCGCCTCCTTCTGGACCTTCGGCTACGGCTACAAATGGTGGATCCCCGAGGATTCGGACGGCGACTTCACCGCCATGGGCATCTGGGGCCAGTATGTCTATGTCGATCCGGCCCGCAAGGTTGTGATCGTCAAGACCAGCGCCGATCCGCTGTTCGACGACCGAGATCATGAGACGATCGCCGTCTTCCGCGCGATCGCCCGCGCCGTGGCCGGCGGCGAGGGTGGCACGGTCGGACCGGCAT
>NZ_CFIFWG010000130.1:0-9046 GCF_984466335.1 Roseitalea sp.
CGCCTTGCCAGATCACAAAATCCCGGCGCTCAGACGATTCCAGCCAAAGACAAACCGCTCTAGGCGGGCGAATGTGGAGGACCCCATGCCAGCCGCCGTTTCCAAGGACGAACTGCTCGCCGCCTTCGACCGCGATCTCGCCAGGCTGATGAAGACGCTCAAGCGCGTGGACGGTTCCATGGCGTCGCTGCATGCCGCAGACGATAAGACGACGATCAAGGGCGTGATCGCCCACCGGACCCACTGGATCGGCCTGTTCTTTGTCTGGTACGAGGGCGGGGTCGCGGGCGAAACGGTGCGCACGCCCGCGCCGGGCGTCAAGTGGAACCAGCTCAAGGCCTACAACGCGCCGATCTATGAGGGTGCCAACGAACGGCCCTGGACCGAGCTGCTCGACGCATTCGAGGCGGCCTGCGCGCGGCTGCGGCGCTTCATCGCCGATGGCGACGACGCTCTTCTGTACACCGGGGGCCTTTATGGCTGGATGAACGCGTGGACGATCGGCCGCTGGGCCGAAGCCGCCGGGCCGAGCCATTTCCGCTCGGCCAACGCCTATATCCGCAAGGCGCTGCGCGAAAACGCGGCCGCGTGAACGTCTACTTCCCGTCGAGCGAATGGCGCATGATCAACGGCATCTGCGACAGGGTGAAGGCGATGGTGATGGGCATGTTGCCCCACACCTTGAAGGCGATCCAGAAGTCGGTCGGGAAGTTGCGCCAGAGCACCTCGTTGAGAACGGCCATGAAGGCCAGGAAAAGGCCCCAGCGGATCGTCAGCTTGTTCCAGCCGGCATGATCGATGTTGAAGGCGGTGTCGAACACATAGCGCAGCAGCGATACGCGGAAGAGGAACAGCCCGCCGAGCAGCAGCGCTGAAAACAGCGCGTTGACGATGGTCGGCTTGATCTTGATGAAGAGCTCGTTGTGCAGCCACAGGGTCAGCGCGCCGAAGACCAGCACGATGACGCCCGAAACGAGCGGCATCAGCGGTATCGTCCGCGTCAGCGCCCAGGACAGGGAAAGCGAGATCAAGGTGGCGACCATGAAGACGGCGGTCGCCACGAAGATCGGCTCGCCAAGCGCCCCCAGGAAGGCGAACCGCTCGGAGAGCCATTCGGCGCGCGCATTGGAGAAGAAGAAGGCCAGCAGCGGCCCGAATTCGAGCGCGAGCTTGAGCCAGGGGTTGACCTTCGGCTTGTCTCCGGCCGATTCGGCGATGCTTGGATTGTCAACCATCTAGACGTCCTCTTTGACCGGCGCGTCCGCGCCTGCAATGGCCCGCGCGAAATCCTCGGCGCGGAACGGTTCGAGATCGTCCACGCCCTCGCCCACACCTATAAAGTAGACCGGTAAACCAAATTTTGCAGAAATTGCGACCAAAATGCCGCCGCGCGCGGTGCCGTCGAGCTTTGTCATCACAAGTCCGTTGACGCCGGCGACGTCGCGGAAGATCTCGACCTGGCCGAGCGCGTTCTGACCGGTGGTCGCATCGAGCGTCTGCAGGACGGTGTGCGGCGCGTCCGGATCGTGCTTTCGCAGCACACGGACGATTTTCGCCAGTTCGTCCATCAGTTCGGCCCTGTTCTGGAGCCGGCCGGCCGTGTCGATGATGACGATGTCCGAGCCATTGTCGCGCGCCCGCTCATAGGCATCGAAGGCAAGGCCCGCCGCATCCGCCCCAAGCCTGGTGCCGACAAAGGCAGCGCCCGTGCGTTCGGCCCAGATCTCAAGCTGCTCGATGGCGGCGGCGCGGAACGTGTCGCCCGCGCCAAGGGTGACGGACAGCCCCGCCGCGCGCAGCTTGGCCGCCAGCTTGCCGATCGTCGTCGTCTTGCCGGTGCCGTTGACGCCGACGACCAGGATGACATGCGGCTTGTGGCCAAGGTCGAGTTCCAGCGGCTGGGCGACCGGCGACAGCACCTTTTCGATTTCGCCCGCCATGACGGCGCGCACCTCATCGGGCGAGATGTCGCGACCGAGCCGGGTCGCGGCCAGGGTGTCCGTCACGCGCTTGGCCGTGTCGACGCCGAGATCGGCCTGGATGAGAATGTCTTCGAACTCTTCCAGCGTCGCATCGTCCAGCTTTCGCCGGGTGAAGACGCCGGCGATGTTGTCGCCCAGCTGGCGTGACGAGCGCGACAGGCCGGACGTCAGCCGCGTCAGCCAACCCCTGCGCTCCGGCTCTGGCTCTGCCTCGTCCTGCACCGCCGGCGCGTCGCCGATCGTGACGGTGCGCGCGGCCGCCGGCGGCTCGACGCCAGCCGCTGCGTCGGGCTCCTGTGCGGCGTCGGAAGCCGGCACCGTCTCGACCGCCTCTTCGCCGGCCTTTGCCTCGACCCCTTTGCCGCCGAACGAGAAGATGCGCTTGAGCAAGCCCGCCATGGCGCTACGCGGCCGCCACGGGCATCGGCTGCCGGCCGGTCAGGGCGGAACCGTCATGCCCGGTGATCGAAACCTGTGTCATCGCGCCGGGTTCGGCGCCCGCCTCCGCCAGCCGCACCGGCGTGAAGTCGGGCGCGCGCCCGAAGCCGGACTTTTCGACGAGGACGGGCTGCTCGGTGCCCGCAAAGCGCCGCAGGTGGCTCCGCCACGCCACATCGGCCTTGGCGCGCAGGCGTGCCGCGCGGTCCCTGATCAGCGTCCGGTCGAGCTGCGGCATCTTTGCGGCCGGCGTGCCGGTGCGCGGCGAGAACGGAAACACATGCACCCGCGCCAGCCCGCACGCCTCGATGATCGACAGGGCGTTTTCGAACATCGCCTCGGTCTCGGTCGGAAAGCCGGCGATCATGTCGGCGCCGAAACTGGCGTCGGGCCGCAGCCGCCGCACGGCACGGCAGAATTCGATCGAATGGGCGCGCAGGTGACGACGCTTCATGCGTTTGAGGATCAGATCGTCGCCATGCTGCATGGACAGGTGGAAATGCGGCATCAGGCGGGGTTCGCCGGCGATCGCCTCGAACAGCGCATCGTCCGCCTCGATCGAATCGATCGAGGACAGGCGCAGCCGCCACAGTTCGGGCACCCGGCGCAGGATCGCCTTGACGAGCGTGCCCAGCGAGGGGGCGCCGGGCAGGTCCGGCCCGTAGGAGGTCAGATCGACGCCCGTCAGCACGACCTCGCGATAGCCGTTCTCGACCAGTCGCCTGACCTGCTCGACCACCGCGCCCATCGGCACCGACCGCGAATGGCCCCGGCCGTAGGGAATGATGCAGAAGGTGCAGCGATGGTCGCAGCCGTTCTGCACCTGCACGAAGGCGCGCGTGCGCCCCTCGATGCTGTCGACCATGTGCGATGCCGTCTCGCGCACCTCGAAAATGTCGTTGACGCGCACCTTCTCATAGCGGTTGACGCCGAAATCGGGCAGGGCGCGGTAAGATTGGCTTTTAAGCTTGTCGCCATTGCCGATGACCAGATCGACCTCGTCCATGCCGGCGAAACTGCCCGGCTCGGTCTGCGCGGCGCAACCGGTGACGATGATGCGGGCGTCGGGTCGCTCGCGCCGCGTCCGCCGGATCGCCTGCCTGGCCTGGCGCACCGCCTCGCCGGTGACCGCGCATGTGTTGATCACCACCGCGCCGCCGTCGAGTTCTGCGAGCCCGGCCGCTTCCGCCTCGCGCCGTACCACCTCGCCCTCATAGGCGTTCAGGCGGCAGCCGAACGTCTTGACCTCGATGCCCATCAGGCGGTCTCCGCGCCCGCATTGTCATTGTCGCCTTCGATGGCGCGCTGCCACTGGCCGGTGGCGGGATCGAGCAGGCCGGCGAACTCCCACTGGGCGGGTCCGGTCATGATGACATGGTCGTCCTGGCGCCATTCGATATGCAGATCGCCGCCGGGCACGGTGACCGTCGCGGCGCGACCGGTGAGCCCCTTGCGCGCCGCGCAGACCAGCGCCGCGCAGGCGCCCGAGCCGCACGCCAGGGTGAGGCCGGCGCCGCGCTCCCAGGTGCGGATGACGATGTGCGCGGGATCGGCCACCCGCGCGATGGTGATGTTGGCGCGCTCGGGAAAGATCGGATGGTTTTCAAGAAGCGGGCCGAACCGTTCCAGATCGTAGGACTGAAGATCCCTGTCGGCCCAGAAGACGGCGTGCGGATTGCCCATATTGACGACCGAGGGCGTGTGCAGCACCGGCGCGTCGATCGGCCCGATCTGCAATTGGATGCCGGTCGTGTCGGCGAATGCCTCTTCGAGCGGAATCTCGTTCCAGCCAAGGCGCGGCCGTCCCATGTCGACCGACACCATGCCGTTTTCGCCTTCCGCCGCGTTCAGCAGGCCGGCAACGGTCTGGAAGGTGAAGACAGTCCGACCGGTCTCGGCGGCCAGGGCCTGGACGACGCAGCGCGTGCCGTTGCCGCAGGCGCCCGCTTCCGAGCCGTCATTGTTGTAGATGCGCAAGAAGGCGTCGGTGCCCCCGGTTTCGGCATCGTGGATCGCCATGATCTGGTCGAACGCGGTTTCGGCGTCATGGTTGAGCGCGACCGCCGCGTGCGGCGTGAACCTGTCGGCGCGCCCACGCATGTCGGCCACCACGATCCGGTTGCCCAGCCCGTTCATCTTCGCAAATTGGACGTTCGTCGCCATGCCGCCCCATATGGAGGAAACGGCGCCGAAGTTAAAGCCTCGGGCACCGCATGGGCACACGCCAGGCCCGAAACCGGAGCCCCCACAGACCCTTCTTTGATTCTGGTGTGGCTTACGGATTTGAAATTCGTTCAGGAGCGTGCCGCGAACACTGTAACGAACTTCAAATCCACCACGCTAGGCGGTGCGCGCGGCCGGCACGTCCCAGACCTGGCCGGGGCGCATGGGCTGGAACCGGTCGGGCGTGACGCCGACCCTCTGCAACGCCGCTTCGAGCGCCTGCAACGGCGCCTCCACGGCTTCGTCGGTGAGCCGGAAGGTGCCCCAATGGTGGCCGGCGGCGTGGGCGGCGCGGCACAGGGTCATGCCCCGGACCGCCTCGAACGGGTCCTGGTGCTGGTCCCGCATGAACCAGCGCGGCTCGTAGGCGCCGATCGGCAGCAGCGCGAGCCTGAAGCCGCCATGCCTTTCTCCAGCGTCCAGATAGTTGCGCCCCCCATGGAATCCGGTGTCGCCGACGGCGTAGATCCTGCCCGCCGGCGTTTCGACCGCGAAGGCCGACCAGAGCGCCATGCGGCGATCGTTGCCGCCACGCGCCGACCAATGGTGGGCCGGCTCGATATGGATGCGGGCCTGTGCGCCCAGACCGATCGCATCACCCCAATTGCCGGTCGAGATGCGTGCATCGGGCGCGGCCGCGCGGATGATCGTGTCGTTGCCCAGCGGCGTCACGATGTGCGGATCGTGCGATGCGACCAGCCGCGAAAGCGTGGCGAGGTCGAGATGGTCGTAGTGATTGTGGCTGACCAGCACCGCATCGATCGGCGGCAGGTCCTCAAAGGCGATGCCCGGCGGATTGCGCCGGAACGGGCCGGCGAAGGAGACCGGGCTCGCCCGCTGCGACCAGACCGGATCGGTCAGAAGGTTCAACCCCGCCGTCTGGACGAGCAGGCTGGCATGGCCGATCATCGTCACCCGCATCGTCTCGCCGGTCACGCGCTGTTCGGGTCTGGCCGGGGGGAACGGGCTGGGATAGGCGTCCGGCCACGGCTCGCGCCCGCCGCCAAGCTGCCAGCGCAACAGGGCGGACAGGCCGCGCGGCGGGGCGCCGCCCGGATTGAAGAAGCGCGTGCCGTCGAAATTGTCCGCGACCGGCCCCCGATAGTACGGATTGGCGCCATGCGCGCGCCGCATGACGAAAAGACCGCCGCCCGCCGCGAGCAGCCCGCCAAGGCCGATCAGGGAGAGGAAGACGCGCCTGTGCATGGCCGCAATGTGGGCATGCGCCCGTCCTCGTCAACCATGGATGCCGATCACGGCGCCGACATGGCCACCCCTCGCTTGTGCCGGCCTGCGCACCTGCCTATACAGGCGCGATGCTTCCGGCCGTGCCCGGAACGCCCGGGGACCCGCCATGGACGTCATCGTTCAGCTCGCCGCCAGCAACATATTGTCGCCGCCGGTCCTGTTCTTCATCCTGGGCTTCGCCGGATCGATCGCCGGCTCGCAACTGACGCTGCCGGAAGCGGTGGCCAAGACGCTTTCCATCTATCTGATGCTGGCGATCGGCTTCAAGGGCGGCGTCGCGCTCGCCGCCGAGGGGCTGACCGTCGCGCTCCTTCTGGCGCTCGTCGCTGGCGCCGTCCTATCGGCGCTGATCCCCCTCATCGCCTTTGTCATCCTGCAACGCATCTCCAGGCTGCCGCGCATCGACGCCGCCGCGGTCGCCGCCCATTACGGCTCGATCTCGATCGTCACCTTCGTCGCCGCGACCCAGGCCGTCCAGTCGATCGGGCTGCGCCCGGAAGGCTTCATGGTCGCCGTCGCCGCCGTCATGGAAACACCGGCGATCCTGGTCGCCCTGTTTCTCGCCCGCTCGGCCGCAAAGCACCGCAAGGCCGCGGACCCGGACGCTTCGGAGGGCCTTCTGCACGAGGTGTTCCTCAACTCGTCCGTCGTCGTTCTGATGGGCGCCTTCGTGATCGGCGCGCTCACCGGCGCCCCCGGCATGGCGGCCATCGAGGGGTTCATCGTCGTGCCCTTCACCGGCGTTTTGTGCCTGTTCCTGCTCGATATGGGCGCGGTGGCCGGACGCGGCATGGCCCAGGCGCGCAAGGTGCTCGATGCGCGGCTGGTCGGCTTCGGCCTTCTCATGCCGTTCGTTGGCGCGACGCTCGCCATCCCGTTCGCGCTGATCGCGGCCCTTTCGCCCGGCGGCACGGCGCTTTTGATGACGCTCGCCGCCAGCGCCTCCTACATCGCCGTGCCCGCTGCCATGCGCCTCGCCCTGCCCGAGGCGCGGCCCTCCATCTATCTGTCGCTGTCGCTCGGTGTTACCTTCCCGATGAACCTGACACTCGGCATTCCCGCCTATGCGGCGATCGCCCGGCTCGTCGCCGGCGGATAGGAGCGCGGCGATGAAGACCCATGCGAAGAAACAGATGACGGTGATCTGCGAGGCGCCGTTGATGCACCGCATCACCCGCGTGCTCGATGCGGTGCCGGTCACGGGCTACACCGTGTTTCCCGCGCTGTCGGGCCGGGGCTCGGAGGGAACCTGGGACCGCGACCGGATGATCGGCGATGCCGGCCGCATGGTTATGATCGTCTCGGTCATGTCGCCCGAGCAGGCCGACATCGCCGTCGACCGCATCTATGAGACGCTCGAACCGCAGATGGGCATCATCACACTCGCCGATGTCGCGGTGCTGCGCCCGGAGCGTTTCTGAAGCGGTTTTGCATCGCACCGATTGACTTTACGCCCCCTTTCCCCCATAGCGCCGCCGATCAGCGACGAGGCCCGCCCGCGAGCCGCCGACCGGGACGATACGATCCCGGAGGCCACCACCCGACAGCGCGATGCGCCCTCGGGTGCTTTTTAGGTTCGGCGTTTGGGTTTCGCGCCGAAGACGCTTATCTCGATGGGCAACTTCTCATCGCGCATGGAACGAACGGATGTTTGAATCGCTTCAGGACCGTCTGGGTTCGATCTTTGCGGGGCTGACCGGCCGCGGCGCGCTGTCGGAGAAGGACGTCTCGGCCGCGCTGCGCGAGGTGCGGCGCGCGCTGATCGAGGCCGACGTGTCGCTGGAAGTGGTGCGCGGCTTCATCGAGCGCGTGCGGCACAAGGCGGTCGGCGTCGACGTTCTCAAATCGGTCAAGCCGGGCCAGATGGTCGTCAAGATCGTCCATGACGAACTGGTCGAAACACTCGGCTCGGACGCCGAGACGATCGACCTGAACGCGCCCGCCCCGGTCGTCATCATGATGGTCGGGCTTCAGGGGTCGGGCAAGACGACGACATCGGCGAAGATCGCCAAGCGGCTGACCGACCGCGACAAGAAGAAAGTACTGATGGCCTCGCTGGACACGCGCCGGCCCGCCGCGCAGGAGCAGCTCCGCCAGCTCGGCGCGCAGACCGGGGTCGCGACGCTGCCCGTCATCGAGGGACAGGACCCCGTGGCCATCGCGAACCGCGCCAGCCAGGCCGGCAGGCTCGGCGGCCATGACGTGGTGATCCTCGATACGGCGGGCCGCACCCATATCGACGAGCCGCTGATGGTCGAGATGGCCGACATCAGAAAGGCGGCCGGCCCGCACGAGATCCTCCTGGTCGCCGATTCGCTGACCGGCCAGGACGCGGTCAATCTCGCCCGCAGCTTCGACGAGCGTGTCGGCATCACCGGCCTGATCCTCACCCGCATGGACGGCGACGGGCGCGGCGGCGCGGCGCTTTCGATGCGCGCGGCCACCGGCAAGCCGGTCAAGCTCGTCGGCACCGGCGAGAAGATGGACGCGCTGGAGGAGTTCCACCCCAAGCGCATCGCCGACCGCATTCTGGGCATGGGCGACATCGTCAGCCTGGTGGAGAAGGCCGCCGAGACGATCGACCAGGAAAAAGCCGCCGCCATGGCCAGGAAGATGGCGTCCGGCAAGTTCGACCTGAACGATCTTTCCGACCAGCTCCGCCAGATGCAGAAGATGGGCGGCATGGGCGGCCTGATGGGCATGATGCCGGGCATGGCCAGGGCGAAGGACCAGATGGCCGCCGCCGGCATGGACGACAAGATGTTCGGCCGGCATTTGGCGATCATTTCCTCGATGACGCCGAAGGAACGCGCCAACCCCGAGATTTTGAAGCATTCGCGCAAGAAGCGCATCGCGGCGGGCTCGGGCACCAGCGCCGCCGAGATCAACAAGCTTTTGAAGATGCACCGCCAGATGGCCGACATGATGAAGTCCATGAAGGGCAAGCGTGGCGGTGGCATGATGGGCAAGCTGATGGGCGGCATGGGCCTGCCCGGTGGAATGCCCGATCCCGCGCAGATGAGCGAGAAGGACCTGCGCAGGCTGCAAAAACAGGCCGAACAGCTCGGTCTCGGCGCGCCGGGCGCGCCCGGCGGCGGCCGTCCGGGTCTCGGAGGGCCGAAGCTGCCCGGTCTTGGCGGACCGTCCCTGCCCGG
>NZ_CFIFWG010000131.1:0-8839 GCF_984466335.1 Roseitalea sp.
GAAGGCGTAGGCGAACAGGCGCACGAGCGCGATCGTCGTCACGAAGCCGGACAGGAGGATGGCGCCGGCCAGCCACCAGGCGCCGACGTCGATGGAAGCCTTGACCAGGAAGATCTTCGGCCAAAGGCCCGAAAAGGGCGGCAGGCCCGATGCCGACAATGCCAGAACAAGGGCAATCACGGCGAGCGACGGCATGCTCGCATAGAGCCCCCCGGCGCGGTGCAGGTCGAACGTGCCCGCGGCCGCCCCCACGACGCCGACGAGCAGATAGAGCGCGGTCATGACGACCATGGAATGGGCCGTGTAGAAGGCCGCGCCCGAAAGGCCGGTGGCGCTGCCGAGCGCAAGGCCCGCCAGCATGACGCCGATGCCGGAGATGACCAGATAGCCCAGAAGCCGGCGCATGTCGGTCTGGGCGAGCGCGCCGAGCGCGCCGAGCACCATCGAGGCGGCCGCAACGACGGCGATCGCAAAGGCCAGATCGTCGCGATCGGCCGGAAAGAGCGTCAGCAGGATGCGCAGGAGCGCATAGACGCCGACCTTGGTCAAAAGGCCTGCGAAGACCGCGCCGACCGAAAGGCGCGGCGTGTGGTAGGAGGCCGGCAGCCAGAAGCTGAGCGGAAAGGCCGCCGCCTTCATGGCGAAGGCGAAGAAGAACAGCGCCGCGATCGTCAGGCGCGGCCCGACATCGTCCATCACGGCGGCCTTGCGCGCGATGTCGGCCATGTTGAGCGTGCCGAACAGGCCGTAGAGATAGGCGACGGCGATCAGGAACAGCGTGGTCGCGACCAGGTTGAGGAAGGCGTATTTGGTCGCGCCGTCAAGCTGTTCGCGGCGCGAGCCGAGAATCAGCAGCCCGAAGGAGCCGAGCAGCAGAACCTCGAACCAGACATAGAGGTTGAAGATGTCGCCCGTCACGAACGCGCAGATCACGCCCGCCAGCATCATCAGAAGGAACGGATAAAAGCCGTAGCGCATCTCGGTGTTGTCGATTTCCCGCAGCGCATAGACGCCCGCCGCGAGCCCGACAATGCCGCTGACCAGCGCCAGGGTCGCGCCGAGCGTGTCGGCGACGAAGGCGATGCCGAAGGGCGGCAGCCAGCGGCCCATCGCCATGATCACCGTTCCGTTCGCCAGAACGTGGACGAACAGCCCGACGACCGACAGCAGGATCAAGACCAGGCCGGTCAGCGCGATGGCGGGCTGGCGGCCGGTGTCCTTGCGCGTCATCAGGCAGATGGCGGCGAAGACGAAGCCGATGACCAGCGGCGCCACGATCAGCCAGTCGGCCAGGGCCGGCGCCTCGATCACGAAGGCGTCGGCAAGATCGACCTTGGGTTTGACGGTGGGGTCCATGCGGTGCGGCGTCCTTGGATCAGTAGCCCATCGGCGGCAGCGGCGCGCCTTCGGGCTCGGCGTCGCGCATGGCATGCGTGTCGTCGGTGCCAAGCTCCTGATAGGAGCGCATCACCAGAACCAGCAGGAACGCGAACAGGGAAAAGGCGATCACGATCGCCGTCAGCACAAGCGCCTGCGGCAGCGCGTTGGCGGCGCCCTCGACCGGCAGATAGAGGTCGCCGGGAATGATCGGCGGCACCTCGCGGGTGATCCGGCCCATGGCGAAGAAGCTCAGATTGGCGCCGGTCGACAGCGTCACCGCGCCGAGCAGGATGCGGATGATATGCCGCGACAGCATCAGATAGATCGAAACGGCGAAGTAAAGGCCGGTCAGGACGGCGACGGCTGTCTCCATCAGTCACGCTCCTTTTCTTCGAGCGCCAGCGCGATCGAGGTGACCGCGCCGAGCACGACCAGATAGACGCCCACATCGAAAATGAGCGTCGTGGACAGCTTCAACTCGACGCCGAACACGACCGGATAGATCCAAAGCCCCGTCATGTAGGGCACGCCGGCGAACAGCGAGAAGACACCGGCGATCGCGCCCAGAAGCAGACCGAAGCCCGAAATCGCCATGGGATGAAACCGGATCGCGCGGCGCACGGGCGACACGCCGCAGGCGATGCCGTATATGGCCAGCGCGGAGGCCGCGATCAGCCCGCCGATGAAGCCGCCGCCCGGCTCGTTATGGCCGCGCAGCAGCACGAAGACCGAATAAAGGATCATCAGGGCGGCGAGATAGGGCGCGGTGGCGCGGAAGATCAGCGTGCGCATCGTCTCACTCCCTTGCCGCCGAGGCCGGCCCGCCCGGCCCGGTCCCGGCCGGGGCGGCGGTAGCGGAGGCGGCCTTGGGGCGCGGTGCGCCCGAAAGGCTGCGCTTGGGCACGATCCGGAGCAGCGCGAGGATCGCAAGACCCGCCACCATCACAACGCCGATCTCGCCGAACGTATCCACGCCGCGGAAGTCGACAAGGATGACGTTGACGATGTTGCGGCCCTGGGCGAGCGAATAGGAATAAAGGTTGAAGAACTCGGTCAGCGTCCGGTCGAACGGCACCTCAAGGACCTGCAACAGGATGAAGGTCAGCGCCACGCCGCAGACGATCGCGACCGTGCCGTCGAGGCCGGTCTGCGCCCAGGACCGGTGGTCCTGCGGCGACAGGCGAAGCCGCGTCATGGCCAGCGCGAGAATGACCACGGTCAGCGTCTCGACCATGAACTGGGTGAAGGACAGGTCCGGCGCGCCCATCAGCATGAACAGGATGGCGACGGCAAAGCCCTGAATGCCGAGCGAAACGATCGCCGTCAGCCGGTCGGGCGCATAGACGACCGCGATCAGGCCGACGGCGGCGATCAGGAAGATCGCCCACTCGTAAAAGGCAAGATCCGGGAAGGCGGGGACGGACGGCCATTCACCGGCGGCGTACATGACGCCGAACAGCCACAGCGCCAGGAGCACGAACGTGGCGGTCATGTAGAATTTCATCTCACCGTTCTGGAGAACACGCATGAGCAGGGCCGACAGGCGAACCAGCCCCCGCATGAACTGGTCGAAGCCGTGATCGGGGCCCCAGCCGATCGCTTCGAGCGTTGCGGCCATGGCGGCGCGCAACCGGTCGAGCGCGAGATAGAGCGCGATGCCGAGCGCGACGGTGGCGATGGAAAGCCACAGCGCGATCCCCGGCTTAGGGATCACGGAGATCGTCACTTCGAGCGGCGTGCCGGCGACGGCCGAGGCCATCGGGCTGGATATCAGCTGATGGAACAGGCCCGACCACAACGCGGCGACAAGGCCCAAGGCGGCCAGGAGCACGGGACCGGCGAACATCAAAAGCGGCGCCTCATGGGCAGCCTTCGGCGTTTCGACCCTGGGGCCGAGAAACGGCTTGAGCGCGACGGCGAAACCGATCACCAGCATCAGGGCGCTGCCGACCAGGGCGATGGCGGTGATCGAGACCGACCAGGGATCGGCGGCCGCGACGCCGTAATAGATCTCCTCCTTGGCGAGGAAGCCGACAAAGGGCGGCAGGCCGGCCATCGACAGCGCCGACACGATCGCCGCGCCGAAGGTGACCGGCATCGCCGCCATCAGCCCGCCGAGCCTTGTGACGTCGCGCGTGCCCGCCTCATGGTCGACATTGCCGGCGACCATGAAGAGCGCGCCCTTGAACAGCGAATGCGCCACCAGATAGAGCGCGGCGCCCTTGATCGCCGTTTCGGTGCCGAAGCCGGTCAGCATGACGAGCAGGCCGAGCGAGGCGACCGTCGTATAGGCGAGCATGAGCTTGAGGTCGGTCTGGCGCACGGCAAGGAGCGTGCCGACAAGCAGCGTCGTGCCCCCGAAGACCGGCAGGATCGTCTCCCAGGCAAGAGTGTCGCCGAGCACGGGGTTGAGGCGCATCACCAGATAGACGCCCGCCTTCACCATCGTCGCCGAATGCAGATAGGCCGAAACGGGCGTCGGCGCCTCCATGGCGTTCGGCAGCCAGAAATGCAGCGGAAACTGGGCCGACTTGGTGAACGCGCCGCCGAGGATCAGCAGCAGCGCGGCCAGGTAGAACGGACTTTCGCGCAGCAGCCCGTCGGTCGCCAGCAACAACGAGAACTCGCTGACGCCGGTCACGTTCCAGATCACGACCAGGCCGGCCAGCATGATCAGCCCGCCGCCGCCGGTGACCACCAGCGCCTGCATCGCGGCGCGGCGGGAACGCTCATAGCCGTGCTTGAAGCCGATCAGCAGGAACGATGTGATCGAGGTCAGCTCCCAGAACACGAAGAACATGAAGAAGCTGTCGGACAGGACAAGGCCCTGCATGGCGCCCATGAACATCAAGATGAAGGACAAGAAACGCCCCTGCTGGGGATCGCCCTTCATGTAGCCGCCCGCATAAAGGACGATCAGCGCGCCGATGCCCGATATCAGCAGCGCGAAGGTCAGCGACAGCCCGTCGATCAGCCAGGAGAAATTGACGTTGAAGGACGGGATCCACTGATAGCCCCCCGTCACGCGCCCGCCATCGGCGATGACGGGAAGGTAGCCGGCGAAGTGGACGAAGATCAGCGCCGGAACGAGCGCCAGCACCCAGGCCACATTGTGGCGAAGAAGCTGAACGAGGACGGGAGCGAAAAGGGCCGCGACAAAGGGCGCAAAGAAGGCAAGAAACGTCAGATCCATCGGGTCGTGGCGCAGGTTGTCTTTTTTGCGGGGGACAAAAAAGCGGCGTGATTGCCGAAAGGTGCGCCGGATTTAGGCGGGAAGGGTTTGGGTGGCAAGACGGATGCGGCCCGATTTTGCCGTTTTTCGCATGAATCGCGCCCCGATGCGCGCAAGCCGGGCCCCAAACCGTACTCGCGCACCTCCGGCCGGACACCGCGTCTTGCCGCGTTTGGGCGTTGCGCCTATCTGTCGGGCGCAAACGGAGAAGCTGCATGACCATGACAAAGATAGCGCCGAAGCTCGTCAAGTCCGATGCCGAATGGCGCGCGCAACTGACCCCCGAGCAATATCACGTCACCCGCAAGCGCGGCACCGAGCGCGCGTTCACCGGCCCGAACTGGGACAACAAGGATGCCGGCCTTTACCGCTGCGTGTGCTGCGACAAGCCGCTGTTCCGCTCGGAGACCAAATATGATTCCGGCACCGGATGGCCGAGCTTCTACGCGCCGGTCGAGGGCGAGGCCGTCACCGAGCACAAGGACCGGTCGTTCTTCATGGTGCGCACCGAAATCCGTTGCGCCGACTGCGAGGCGCATCTGGGCCACGTCTTCAAGGACGGCCCCGAGCCCACCGGCCTGCGTTATTGCATGAACGGCGTGGCGATGCATTTCGAGGCCGACGAAAGCTAGCCGCCCTCGGCCGCTTCCATGGCGGCGATGTGGGCGGCGTCGATTTCCTTGGCCGCCTTGTAGGCCGCGCGCCCGCGCAGCCGCCCGGCATAGGCCTCGAACGGAGGACGGGACGCAAGCGTGCCGAACCGCAGTCCCCAGTCGACCTGCGCGCCGACATAGACATCGGCGGCCGTGAAGCTGTCGCCGCAGACATAGGCGCGCCCGGAAAGCCAGCCGGCGAGCGTGTCGACGGCCGCATCGTAGGTTCCGAACCCCAGGCTCGCCGACTTTTTCGCATCCAGCCCCTCGTCCCATTTCATGGCGCGCGAGGTGACGGCCTGCTCCACGGGCCCGGCGCTGAAGAACGTCCAGCGCAGACAGTCCGCCTTTTCGGCCAGCGTCCGCGGCGCGAGCCCGGCCTGGGGAAAGGCTTCGGCGAGGTAAAGGCAGATGGCGGCCGCCTCGGTGACGACGACGCCGTCATGGGCGATGGCCGGCACCTTGCCCATCGGGTTGACCGCCAGATAGTCCGGGCTCTTCATCGCGTCGTAGCCGACAATGACCTCGTCATACCCCACGCCCGCCTCGTGCAACGCCCAGCGGGCGATCTGCCCGCGGCTCATCGGGTTGGTGTAGAACGTCACGGCCATCGGGCTCGCCTCCGAATCGACTTTCTCGCCGCCCGGCGATTGCAATCGGGCGCGAGGATCGTACGTAAGCGCCGAACAGACAAGCCCGCCGGAGCCTTTCATGCAAACCCCGTTCAAGACCGACATGACCCCGCCCGCCGCCGAAAGGCGCGCCGTCTCGGACACACGTCACGGCATCACGCGGACCGACGAATATGCCTGGCTGCGGGCGGAGAACTGGCAGGCGGTTTTCAAGGACCCATCGGCTCTGGATGTGGACATCCGCGCGCATCTGGACGCCGAGAACGCCTATCAGAAGGCGCTGATGGCGGACACCGAAGACCTTCGCAAAGCGCTGTTCGGGGAGATGAAGGGCCGGATCAAGGAAGACGACGAGAGCGTGCCCGCGCCCGACGGACCCTGGGCCTACGGGTCGTCGTTTGCCGCCGGCGGACAGCAGCCGCGCTTTTATCGCGTGCCGCGCAACGATCCGCACGCCGAGCGCACGATCCTGCTCGACGGCGATCGCGAGGCCGAGGGCAAGCCCTATTTCCGCCTCGCCGGCGCCGACCACGCGGCCGACCATTCAAAGCTGCTGTGGAGCTATGACGACAAGGGCTCGGAATATTTCACCGCCCGCGTGCGCGATCTCGGCTCGCTCGAAGACCTTGAGGACATCGTCGAGGACACATCAGGCGGCGGCGTTTTCGATGCGGCCGGCCATGGCTTCTTCTACACGAAGATGGACGGGAACCACCGGCCTTCCAAGCTCTACTATCACAGGCTGGGAACGCCGCAGGCCGAAGACCGCCTGATCCACGAGGAAGCCGATTCGGGGTTCTTCATGAGCGTCGGATCGAGCCGGCTCAACGATTTCGTCTATGTGAACATACACGATCACGAAACGAGCGAGTTCCGCCTGATCGGCGCCGACGATCCGAAAGGCGCGCCCGTCATGGTCGAGCCGCGCGTCAAGGGCGTCGAATATGAGCTGGAGGAAGGCGGCGACGTCTTCTTCATCGTCACGAACGCGGACGGCGCCAAGGACTTCAAGATCGTGAGCGCGCCCGTCGAGGCGCCGCAAAAGGCCAACTGGACCGAAATCGTCGCCCATGAGCCGGGCCGGCTGATCCTCAAGCATCAGGCCTATGCGCGTCATCTGGCCTGGCTTGAGCGCAAGGACGGGTTGCCGCGCATCGCGGTGATGGAGCGCGCGAGCGGCCATATCCACCATGTCGCGTTCGAGGAAGAGGCCTACGCGCTCAGCGTGCAGGGCAGCCAGGAGTACGACACGGACGTCATCCGCTTCTCCTATTCGTCCATGACGACGCCGAGCCAGGTGTTCGACTACAATATGGCGACGCGCGAGCGCACGCTGCTGAAGACGCAGGAGGTGCCGAGCGGGCACGATCCGGCCGCCTACGTCACGCGCCGCCTGCACGTGCCGTCCCATGACGGCGCGCTCGTGCCGGTCTCGCTGGTCATGCGCAGGGGCACCCCGCTCGACGGCACCGCGCCCTGCCTTCTTTACGGCTACGGCTCCTACGGCATCGCGATCCCGGCCGCCTTCAACACCAACTGCCTGTCGCTCGTCGATCGCGGCTTTGTCTACGCCATCGCCCATGTTCGCGGCGGCAAGGACAAGGGCTTTGCCTGGTACGAGGACGGAAAGAGGAAGGCAAAGGCCAATACGTTCAAGGACTTCATCGCCGCCGCCCGCCATCTGAGCCAGCACGGCTACACATCGCCCGACCGCCTCGCGGCCCAGGGCGGTTCGGCCGGCGGCATGCTGATGGGCGCGGTCATGAACATGGCGCCCGAAGCCTTCGCCGCGATCATCGCCGAGGTGCCGTTCGTCGACGTGCTGACCACCATGCTGGACGACACGCTGCCGCTGACGCCGCCCGAATGGCCCGAATGGGGCAATCCGATCGCCTCGGCGGACGATTACGCCACCATCGCCGCCTATTCGCCCTGCGACAATGTGGGCGCGCGACGCCACCCTGCCCTGCTGGCCGTCGCCGGGCTGACCGATCCCCGCGTGACCTATTGGGAACCGGCCAAATGGGTGGCCAAGCTGCGCGCGGCGGCGCCCGACGGCGGACCCTACATGCTCAAGACCAACATGGGCGCCGGCCATGGCGGCGCCTCGGGACGGTTCTCGCGGCTTGAGGAAGTCGCCGAGGTCTACGCGTTCGCGCTCAAGGCCGTGGGCGCGGACCGTTCAAGGAAAGTTGACGGTCTGTAACCGCAACGACCGGGCGCTGCCGATTGCACGTCGCATCGCGCGCCCTACTCTTTTGAGGCGGAGCGCGATCGCGCGGCCGCATCCGGCGACAATCACCCATTGGGAGAGAATTGATGAACCGTTCGATGACCAGGGCCGCGGGCCTTGCCCTTGCAGCCAGCGTGGCGGCACTTCCGGCCGTTACGGCAAACGCGGCGCAATGGACCCTGGATTCCAGCCACAGCCAGGTGGTGTTTTCCTACAACCATCTTGGCTATTCGACCACCTACGGTATGTTCTCCGGCTTCACCGGCGAGATCACGTTCGATCCGGAAAAGCCAGAGCAGGGCTCGGTGAGCGTCGAGATCCCGACCGAAGCGCTGATCACGGGCTGGCCGCAGCGCGACCAGCACTTCCTGTCGGCCGACTTCTTCGACAAGGACGCCGCGCCGGCGATCACCTTCACCTCGACCGCAATCGAGGTGACCGGCGAGAACACCGCCAACATCACCGGCGATCTGACGATGAACAACATCACCAGGCCGGTGGTTCTGGAGACGGTTTTCAACGGCATTCGCCCGCATCCGCAGGCCAACACGGATTGGACCGGCTTCAGCGCGACGACCAACATCCTCCGCTCGGAATGGGACATGGGCCTGGCCGCGCCGTTCGTCAGCGACGAGGTCGCGATCGCCATCGAGATCGAGGCGCAGCCGGCCGAGTAAAGGCGGCTTAGGGCCTTTGGGGGACTTTGTAT
>NZ_CFIFWG010000132.1:0-4235 GCF_984466335.1 Roseitalea sp.
TCGGGCCCATTGTTGCCTTCGGCGAGAAGCTTGGCCTGCAGATCGGCGACGACATCGCCATTTTCGGCATGCACCAGCGGCAGCGCGCCCAGTTCGGCGCAGCGGCGGAACGAAGCGAACATCTCGTCATCGTTCACCATCAGCGCGCCCTTGTAGGCCATGAAATGCTTGAAGGTGTTGATGCCGCGCCTGACGACCTCCGGCATCTCGTTGAACACCTGTTCGCCCCACCAGGTGACCGCCATGTGGAAGCCATAGTCGCAATGGGCGCGGGTCGATTTGTTGTCCCAGCGCTTGAGCGCGTCCATAAGCGACTGCTCGGGCTCGGGCAGGCAGAAATCGACCACCATGGTGGTGCCGCCCGAAAGCGCCGCGCGCGTGCCGCTTTCGAAATCGTCGGACGAGTAGGTGCCCATGAACGGCATTTCGAGGTGCACGTGCGGGTCGATGCCGCCGGGCATGACATAGCAGCCCGTCGCGTCCAGTTCGGTGCCGCCCGACAGGTTCTCGCCGATCTCGGCGATCACCCCGCCCTCGATCCTGACATCGGCCCTATAGGTCAGATCGGCGGTGACGATCGTGCCGTTCCTGATGGTGGTGGTGGTCATGATGACTTCTCCGCTTCCGCTTCAGTAAAATGAACGCGGCCACGTGGATGGCGTTCAGTTTGCAATTGAAAATAGACCGGCACCTCGAACGACACCTTCTGCGTATATGCACGATTTGCCGGACCCCCAACCTCCGCCAAACTCAACACCTTAATACTGCCCGCTCCTTCGGCTTCGACAGTCACCATCACCTCAAACGACACCATTTGCGGCGATGTAACGCTGTCTTGGTCAATACGGCCAGGTGCGATGAACAGTTGAGACTCACTTTGGGCTTCCGCGACACCATTGGTGATATCCAAGAGCGTCTGTTTGACATATTCATCAAGCTTCATCGCCTAAGCACCCCCCACCCTTCATCCCTCCCCACAAGGGGGAGGGAGGACATCAACACTGCTGGCATTCCACAAGCATCGAGCAAGGTTTGAAGAACAGTATTGTGGCGCAATGTCGAGGCCTTCCCTCCCCCTTGTGGGGAGGGATGAAGGGTGGGGGTAAGAAGAGGCATTATATGATCCCCGCTTCGCGCATGATCTCTTCGACGCAGCCATCGAAACTGTCAGCAAGTTCACCCGTGTTGAACCGCAACACCTTATAGCCCTGTCCACGCAGCCAATCGTCGCGCTGCCGGTCACGAACGATCTGATCAGGCTCAAAATGGTGCTGGCCATCGATCTCGATGACCAGATTCAGATCGTGGATAGCGAAGTCTGGAATGTAAGGTCCGATCGGCGCTTGCCGCCTTACATGAACGCCGTACCTGTTCTTGAACGCGCGCAACTCCGACCACAATCTCCGCTCGCCATCTGTCATGTTTCGACGAAGTGCACGTGCCTGGCTGACTGTGGCGTTTGACACTTGCCTCACCCCACGATCTCCGCCTTTTCCATCACCGCGTGGAACAGGACGTCCGCGCCGGCTTTCGCCCAATCCTTCGTGATCTCCTCGGCCTCATTGTGCGAAAGCCCGTCGACGCACGGGCACATCACCATCGCCGTCGGCGCGACGCGGTTGATCCAGCACGCATCGTGGCCGGCGCCGGAAATGATGTCGCGATGCGCATAGCCCAGCCGCTCGGCCGCCTCGCGGATCATTGTGACGCAATCCTCATCGAACGCGGGCGGGTCGAACTGGCCGACGATCTCGGCGGAGAATTCGACGCCGATATCGGCGCACAGCTTCGGCGCCTCGGCCATGAAGCGATCATACATGGCCAGCAACGTCTCCAGCTCATGCGACCGGAAATCGACCGTGAACACGACCTTGCCGGGAATGATGTTGCGCGAGTTCGGATAGACGTCGATATGGCCGATCGCGCCGACCGCGTTGGGCGCGTTCGCCATGGCGATGGCGTGCACAAGCTCGGTGACCTGCGCGAGGCCCCTGCCCGCATTCTTGCGCATCGGCATCGGCGTCGAACCGGTATGGCTTTCCTTGCCGGTCACCGTGCATTCGATCCACCGGAGACCCTGGCCGTGCGTGACGACGCCGATATCCTTGCCCTCGGCTTCGAGGATCGGCCCCTGCTCGATGTGCAGTTCGAAGAAGGCGTGCATCTTTCGGTCGCCGACTTTTTCCTCGCCCTTCCAGCCGATGCGCTCCAGTTCGTCGCCGAAGGTCCTGCCCTCGGCGTCGGTGTGTTCGTAGACATCGGCCTGGTCGAGCACGCCGGCGAACACGCCGGACGCCATCATCGCCGGCGCAAAGCGCGCGCCTTCTTCGTTGGTCCAGTTGGTCACGACGATCGGGTGCCTGGTCCTGATGTCGAGATCGTTCATGGTGCGCACGATTTCGAGCCCGGCAAGGACGCCCAAAACACCGTCATAGCGCCCGCCGGTGGGCTGCGTGTCCAGATGCGAGCCGACATAGACCGGCAGCGCGTCGGGATCGGTGCCCTCGCGGCGCATGAACATGGTGCCCATCTGATCGATGCCCATGGTCAGGCCGGCCTGCTCGCACCAGCGCTGGAACAGGCGCCGCCCCTCGCCGTCCTCGTCGGTCACCGTCTGCCGGTTGGAGCCGCCCGCGATCCCCGGCCCGATCTCGGCCATGGCGTGGATCGTGTCCCACAGCCGGTCGCCATCGATGCGCAGGTTCTCGCCGGGGGCTGCGGGCATGGTCCTTGTCCTTTTCTTTTCGCTCACGCCGGGAAGGTGAAGACAGCGCCATCCTTGATGCCTTCCGGCCAGCGCGTCGTCACCGTCTTCAACCGCGTATAGAAGCGCACGCCCTCGGGGCCGTAGATGGAATGGTCGCCGAACAGCGAGCGCTTCCAGCCGCCGAAGGAGTGATAGGCCACCGGCACCGGGATCGGCACGTTGACGCCGACCATGCCGACCTCGATCCGGTCGCAGAAATCGCGCGCGGTGTCTCCGTCGCGGGTGAAGATGGCGGTGCCGTTGCCATATTCGTGGGCGTCGATCATGCGCACCGCCTCGTCATAGCTCCCCGCGCGCACGACGGACAGCACGGGGCCGAAGATCTCTTCGCGATAGATCGTCATGTCGGTGGTCACCCGGTCGAACAGCGTGCCGCCGACGAAATAGCCGTTCTCATAGCCCTGAAGGGAGAAACCGCGCCCGTCCACCACCAGATCGGCGCCCTCTTCGACACCGGTGTCGATATAGCCGAGCACCCGCTCCTGCGCCTGTTTGGTGACGAGCGGCCCCATATCGGCGTCCGGATCGGTGGACGGACCGATGCGCAGGCTTTCGACGCGCGGCTTGAGCCTTTCGACGAGCGCGTCGGCGGTCTTGTCGCCCACCGGCACGGCGACCGAGATCGCCATGCAGCGCTCGCCGGCCGAGCCGTAGCCCGCGCCCATCAGCGCGTCGGCCGCCTTGTCCATGTCGGCGTCGGGCATCACCACCATGTGGTTCTTGGCGCCGCCCAGCGCCTGCACGCGTTTGCCGGCCTGCGTGCCGCGCATATAGACATGGTGCGCGATCGGCGTGGAGCCGACGAACGAGACCGCCTTGATGTCCGGATGATCGAGGATCGCGTCGACCACCTCCTTGTCGCCATGCACGACATTGAGCACGCCGTCCGGAAAGCCGGCCTGCCTGAACAGGTCGCAGACCAGCATCGGCGCGGACGGGTCGCGCTCGGACGGTTTGAGAATGAAGGCGTTGCCGCAGGCGACGGCGACCGGATACATCCAAAGCGGAACCATGGCCGGGAAGTTGAACGGCGTGATGCCGGCGACCACGCCGAGCGGCTGCCGGTCCGAATAGCTGTCGACGGAGGGGCCGACATTGCGCGAGAACGCGCCCTTCAAGAGATGCGGAATGCCGCAGGCGAACTCGACCACCTCGATGCCGCGCGCCACCTCGCCCAGCGCATCGTCATGGGTCTTGCCGTGCTCGCGCGAAATGGCGCGCGCGATGTCGGCGGCATGGGCGTCGAGCAGCTCCTTGAACCGGAACATCATCCGCGCGCGCTTGAGCGGCGGCATCGCGCCCCAGGCCGGCTGGGCGGCTTTTGCGGCATCGACGGCACCGTTCAATTCGGCGACCGTCGACAGCGGCAGTTCGGCGATCGCCTCGCCCGTCGCCGGATTGAACACAGGCTGGCGCCGGGACGATCCGGAAACGGCCAGCGAACCGTTGATTGCGTTCGAAACGATGT
>NZ_CFIFWG010000132.1:4245-8832 GCF_984466335.1 Roseitalea sp.
AAACGATGTCCATGGCCGGACCCTTCTTCGATGATGATTGCGGTTCGGATGCCACCCACGCCGTCCCGAATGCGCCGGGCCGGACGGGATCACGCATTCCTAGGGCAATCCGCAATCGGTTTGCAACCGGTTGCAAAATTCTTGACTGCTTGGTCAAAATCCGACGCTATGGGAGCGATTGACCTCGGTCAAGACGCTATTTAAGTTGATTTGATTTGTCAGATTATCCGTATCGGAGCAAGCCATTGGCACAGGGCGCGGCACGGGCCGCAAGCGGCAAGCAGAGCCGAATCCAGACCCAGAACCGGGCGCTGATCATGCGGGCGGCGCTCGATGTGTTTTCCACCGACGGCTATCGCGGCGCCACCGTCGATCGCATCGCCGAACGGGCGGGCATGTCCAAGACGAACCTGCTCTATTATTACAGGTCCAAGGAAGACATCTACCGCACCGCCATCGAGCAGACGATCGAGGACTGGCTCGAACCGTTCGCGGCGATCGATCCCGAAGGCGATCCGATCGAGGAGCTGCGCCGCTACACCACCATCAAGCTGGACATGTCGGACCGCAGCCCGGAAGCCTCACGCCTGTTCGCAAACGAGATCCAGCGCGGCGCGCCGCTCGTCATGGAGTTCCTGACGACGCGGCTCAAATCGCTGGTCGACGAGAAGGCGGCGGTGATCCGGCGCTGGATCGATGCGGGCAGGCTCGCCCCGGTCGACCCCTACCATCTGATCTTCGCCATCTGGGCGACGACCCAGCACTATGCGGATTTCGAGGTGCAGGTGCGGGCGATCCTGGGCGGGCAGGCCAAAAAGCCCGGCTTCAACGAGCAGGCCGCCCACGCGGTGCTGTCGATCCTTCTGAACGGCATCAGGCCCCGCTGATGTCCGCGGAAAATCAGGCCCTGAAGGTGCAGGCCGAAGGGCTGTGCGGCGCCTGTCGCTCAGGCGAACCGGTTGACGGGGCTCTCCAGCCGCTCCTGCGGGCGCGGGCGCGGTTCGATCCCGGCCAATCAGAGCATCCTTGTCTGGTTATAGGCGGCCCGGTAGCGCGCATGCGCCTGGGCGAAGGCATCGGCCAGTGCGGGGTCGGGCTCGAAACTCTTGTCGGTCGCCGGCGCGGTCAGCCCGCCCGCGTCCAGATCGCCCGCCGCCATCATGGCAAGGCGCGCAGCGCCGAACGCGCCGCCATAGTCGCCGGCGACGGGCACGTCGATGGCAACGCCCAGGGATGCGGCCAGCGCCTTGAGCCAATAGTCGGATCTGGCGCCCCCGCCGACGGCCAGCAGCCGGTCGAACCGCGTGCCCGTTTCGGCGAGCGCGTCGCGGCAGTCGCGGATCGCATGGACAACGCCCTCAAGCACCGCCCGCGTCACCGCATCGCGGCCCGCGGCATGCTCCAGGCCGAGCAACGCGCCGCGCGCATCGGCGTCGTTGTGCGGCGTGCGCTCGCCGCCCAGATAGGGCAGAAACAGCGTTCGTCCGGGCGCCTCAAGATCGCCAAGCGCGCCGGTCAGCGCGGCCGCGTCCTCGCCGACCAGCCCCGCATACCAGTTGAGCGCGTCGGTCGCCGACAGGATCACGCCCATCTGGTGCCAGGTACGCGGCAAGGCGTGACAAAAAGTGTGCACGGCGGTCGCCGGCGCGGGCACATAGGCCTCGCACGCCGCAAACAGCACGCCCGACGTGCCCAGCGACACGAACGCCTCGCCCGCCCCGGTCACGCCGACGCCGATCGCGGACGCCGCATTGTCGCCCCCGCCGCCGGCGACGACGCAATCGCGCGAAAACCCCCAGCGGTCGACGATCGCCGCGCGCAGCTTGCCGGTGACGTCGCCGCCGTCGACCAGCGCGGGCATCTGCACCGGCGACAGCCCCGTCCTGGCGAGAAGCTTGTCAGACCAGAGGCGCCTTGAGGTGTCGAGCCAGCTCGTGCCCGCCGAATCCGACGTGTCGGAGAAATAGCCCCCCGTCAGCCACAGGCGCAGATAATCCTTGGGCAACAGCACCTTGGCGATGCGCTCGAAAGTGCCCGGCTCATTGTCCCGGACCCAGGCCACCTTGGGCGCGGTGAAGCCGGCAAAGACGATGTTGCCGGTGATCGCCCGAAAATCGGGATCGGCGTCCATCGCCGCCGCCTCGGCATGGGCGCGCGTGTCGTTCCACAGCATGCACGGGCGCAGCACGTCGTCGTGCCCGTCGAGCAGCGTCGCCCCGTGCATCTGCCCCGAAAGGCCGATCGCGCGGACCTTGGCGAGCGAATGCGCCCCGGCGAGCTGGTCGAGCACGGCCTCGGCGGCCGCCAGCCAGTCGGCCGGGTTCTGCTCCGACCAGCCCGGATGCGGCCGCGACACGCCGAGCGGGGCGTGCGCCTCGGCGAGGACCGCCTGATCGGCGTCGATGAGCAGGCCCTTGAGGCCGGACGTTCCAAGGTCAAGACCGAGATGCATGGGTCAAGCGATCATGCGATCAGGCCGCCATGGCCGGCTTCTTGCCGGCGATGATCATCGCCAGGATATCGTCGACCGACACCGCATCGACATCGACGACGCCGACCAGTTCGCCATTCTTCATCACCGCCGCCCGGTCGCACAGTTCCTTGACCTGATGGACGTCGTGATCGATCAGGAAGATGCCGAGCCCCTCCTTCTTGAGTTCGCCGATCAGGTCGGCGACCATCCTGGTCTCCTGGGGCCCGAGCGCGGCGGTCGGCTCGTCCATGATCAGGATCTTCGCGTTGAAATAGACCGCCCGGGCGATCGCCACCGACTGGCGCTGGCCGCCCGAAAGGGCCGCCACCGGCGCCGAGAATTTCTGGAAGTTCGGGTTGAGCCGGCCCATGATCTTGCGCGTCTCGGCCTCCATGCGCGCATCGTCCACGAGCCCCGTCGCCGTGGTCAGTTCACGGCCCAGGAACAGGTTCGAGGCCGCGTCCAGATTGTCGGCCAGCGCCAGCGTCTGGTAGATGGTCTCGATGTTGTAGCGGCGCGCATCGCGCGGATTGTTGATCACGGCGCGCGCGCCATTGATGAAGATGTCGCCCGCATCCATCCGGTAGGCGCCCGAAAGGCACTTGATCAGCGTCGACTTGCCCGCGCCATTGTGGCCCAGAAGCCCGACCACCTCGCCCGGAAACAGATCGACGGTGACATGGTTGACCGCCTTGATGCCGCCGAACGCGATCGAGATGTCGCGCAGTTCGACCAGCGGCGTGCCCGAGCGATCGACGGTGTCCGCCATGGTCAGTCTCCCGTCCGCTTGCGGTAGATCGTGTCGATCAGAACCGCGACGACGAGCACGGTGCCGACGACGATGTTCTGGAACGGCGCATCGACGCCGACCATCGCCATGCCCGATTGCAGCGACTGCATGATCAGGGCGCCAAGGATCGCGCCGTATATCGTGCCGACGCCGCCGGCGAGCGCCGTGCCGCCGATCACGGCGGCCGCGATGACGCGCAACTCGTCCAGCGTGCCGATATCGTTGGAATGGAAGGTCTGGCGCGAGGAGGCGACGATGGCGCTGACCGCGCACAAGACGCCCATGATGATGAACACCTTGACGGTCAGCATGCGCGTGTTGATGCCCGAAAGCTCGGCCGCGTCCGGGTTGCCGCCGGCGGCGAAGATGTAGCGGCCGAGCCGGGTGCGGCCGGCGACGATCGTCATCACCACGGCGACGGCGATCAGGAGCAGCACCGAGATCGGCAGGCCGTAGCCGGCGGTGAAGCCCTCGGGCAGCACCTCGCCGCGCGCCTCGAACATGCGCGCGAGCCGCCGCTCGGGGATCTGATAGGCGTTCAGGATGGCGATGAAGCCCAGAATCACCGCCGTGACGATGCCGCCAAGCGCGAACTCGGCCCACAGCGGCTTGACCGGAAATTCGTGCGCGATCTTGTTGCGCCGCGACTGCCAGAGCGCATAGAGCGCCGCGGCCGCGCAGACCAGCCCGAACACCCAGCTCCAGGTCTCGCCCAGCGTACCGCCGATGCCGCCGAGGAGCTGGAAGTTCTGGTCGAGCGGTCCGATGGTCTGCCCGTTGGTCAGATACCAGGCGACGTTGCGCCACACGAGCAGACCGCCCAGCGTGACGATGAAGGCCGGAATGCCCAGATAGCCGATCAGCCAGCCATGGAACGCGCCGACGAGGATGCCGGTGCCGAGCCCGACCACAATCGCGGCCGGCGCGGTCAGCGGGTGGTTCAGCCCCAGGCCCAGCCATTCGGGCGTCACCAGCGTCTGGGTCATCGCCATCATCGCCGAGCAGGTGGCCAGCAGCGAGCCGACCGAAAGGTCGATGTTGCGCGTGACGATCACGAACACCATGCCCGTGGCCATGATCGCCACCGAGACGGTCTGGATCGTCAGGTTGAAGATGTTGCGCGGGGTCAGGAACCGCCCGTCGGTGAGGACATGGAAGACCAGGCACAGAACGATGAACGCGCCGATCATGCCCAGAAGGCGCGTGTCGAGCTCCAGTGTTCTGGCCAGTCCCCGCACGCCCGGTGCGGCGCTCGGCAGGGCGGGATTGTCGCTCACGGGCCTATCCTCCCGGTTCGGTCGGAAAGAGCCCCCGCGCGCGGGGC
>NZ_CFIFWG010000133.1:0-8747 GCF_984466335.1 Roseitalea sp.
GCCCAGCGTGTCGGGCACGGACGTCCAGATGTCCGCCCTGCCGTCCCCGTCGATATCGACGGCATGGTCCAGATAGGACGAGGGCAGGAATTGCGGCTGGCCCAAAGCGCCAGCCCAGGACGATTTCATCTGCGCGGGGGTCGCGAGCCCACGCTCGGCCATTTGCAGCGCGGCCACCAGTTCGGCCCGGAACAGGTCCGGCCGGGTCGACATGAACGCCTTGGTGCCCAGCACCTGGAAGGCGTCATGGGCAATGGCGGCGCGGCCGAAGGCGCTCTCGCGGCCCCAGACGGCCAGGACGATGCGGCCCGGCACGCCATATTTGCGCTCCAGCGCGGCCAGCGTCGATGCGTGCCGGTCCGCCAGCCGGCGGCCCTGCGACACGATCGCGCCCAGATTGTTCTCGTTGAAATAGCGTGCCGGGGCGGAGAATTCAGCCTGGCGGATGCGCCGGGGCGTCGACTGGCCGGGCCTCACCAGGCCCGGAATCTCCATGTTCGGCCGCCTGGCGCCCATGGCGCGGTCGAAGGTGGCGCGCGAGACGCCCGCCGCCCGCGCCTTCGGCCAGATGGTGTTTTCAAGGAAAGCCCCGTAGGCGCCCTGCGGATCGGCTTGCACCATGCCGGGCGCGGCGAGCATGAAGGCGACAATAAGGGCAGCGAGGCGGACCATCGGGCTCTCCGTCGAGACGATTCCCATGCCATCTTACAATCCGGTTCCGGCGCGGGACAGGGCTGCATAAGCCTGGGGTCGCGGACGCACGGACGCGGAGGTTGAGGTTCAGAACCTCGTGCGCGCGCGCAGCGCCGCCGACAGCGTTCCCTCGTCGAGATAGTCCAGTTCACCGCCGACGGGAACGCCGTGCGCGAGCCGCGTGATCATCACCTCGGCGTCTTCGAGCTGGGCGGTGATGTAGTGGGCGGTCGCCTGCCCCTCGACGGTGGCGTTGACCGCCAGGATCAGTTCGCGCACCGCGCCGCCGGCGATGCGGTCGACCAGCGTCCCGATGTTCAGATCGTCCGGGCCGACGCCGTCGAGCGGCGACAGGGTACCGCCGAGCACATGGTAGCGCACGTTCATGCCGGAGGCGCGTTCGAGCGCCCAAAGGTCGGCGACGTCCTCGACGACGATGATCGTCGCCGCCTCGCGGCGCGGATCGGCGCAGATCGAACAGGGATCGGCGGTATCGACATTGCCGCAGGCGGAGCAGACGACCACCTTGGCGGCGGCCGCGCCCATGGCGGCGGCCAGCGGTTCGAGCAGGTGCTCGCGCTTCTTGATCATGTGCAGAGCGGCGCGGCGCGCCGAGCGCGGCCCGAGCCCGGGCACCTTGGCCAGAAGCTGGATCAGCCGCTCGATCTCAGGGCCCGCGATTCGCTTGGTCGACATGGTGCCGGTTTAGAGCGTTCCGTCATGAGATTGAACCACCCTGCCGGAACGGGCTTGCCCCCACCGCACGCCGCATCCTGGGCCTCCTATTGCCGCCGCCACAAGATCGGCGACATGCGGGCGACCGGCTCCGGCCCGCCGTCAGGCGATGATCGCGCCGCTGCGCTCCGTCTCCTGGCGCCCCAGCGCGCCGAACACGGCCTTGACGATTCCGTCCGCGTCAAGGCCCGCCATCTCGTACATCCGGTCGGGCGAAGCCTGGTCGACGAACCGGTCGGGCATGAACAGGGAGCGGTATTTGAGGCCGCCATCGAGCAGGCCCTGGTTGAGCAGGTGCTGGGCGACGAACGAGCCGAAGCCGCCGACCGCGCCTTCCTCGACGGTGATCACAAGCTCATGGTTGCGGGCCAGCCGCTCGATCAGCGCCGTATCGAGCGGCTTGGCGAAGCGGGCGTCGGCGACGGTCGCAGGCAGGCCGAACCCGTCGAGCTTCTCGGCGGCGAGCAGCGCTTGCGCGAGCCGGCCGCCGAACGACACGATCGCCACCTTGCCGCCCTCGCGCACGATGCGGCCCCTGCCGATCTCCAGCACCTCGCCGCGCTCGGGCATGTCGACGCCCGCGCCCTCGCCGCGCGGATAGCGGAAGGCCATCGGGCCTTCATCATAGACGGCCGCGGTGCGCACCATGTGCTTGAGTTCGGCCTCGTCGCCGGCCGCCATGATCACGAAGCCGGGCAGGCAGCCCAGATAGGCGATGTCGAACGCGCCGGCATGGGTCTGTCCGTCCGCGCCGACGAACCCCGCCCGGTCGATCGGAAAGCGCACGGGCAGCTTCTGGATGGCGATGTCGTGCACGACCTGGTCGTAGGCGCGCTGCAGGAAGGTCGAATAGATCGCCGCGAACGGCTTCATGCCGTCGGCGGCCAGCCCGCCGGCGAAGGTGACCGCATGCTGCTCGGCGATGCCGACGTCATAGGTCCGCTCGGGAAACGCCTTGCCGAAAATGTCGACGCCGGTGCCCGAGGGCATGGCGGCGGTGATGGCCACGATCGCCTCGTCCCGCTCGGCCTCCTTGACCAGCGATTGCCCGAACACCTTCGTATAGGAGGGCGCGTTCGGCTTGGCCTTGGCCTGGGCGCCGGTGATGACATCGAACCTGGCGACGCCGTGATATTTGTCGGCGGCCTGCTCGGCGGGCGCGTAGCCCTTGCCCTTCTGGGTGACGGCGTGGATCAGGATCGGGCCGACCTGCGCGTCGCGCGCATTGCGCAGGACGGGCAGAAGGTGGTCCAGATTGTGCCCGTCGATGGGGCCGACATAGAAGAACCCCAGCTCCTCGAACAGCGTGCCCCCGGCAAAGAACGCGCGCGTGTACTCTTCGGTCTTGCGCGCCTTGTCCTGAATGAATTTCGGCATGCGCTTGGAGAGCTGCTTGGCGGCCTCGCGCAGGCCGATATAGGTGCGGCCGGAGACGAGCCGCGCCAGATAGGCGCTCATCGCGCCGGTCGGCGGGGCGATCGACATGTCGTTGTCGTTGAGGATGACGATCTGGCGCGCGTCCATGTGGCCGGCATTGTTCATCGCCTCATAGGCCATGCCGGCCGACATCGCGCCATCGCCGATCACCGAGACGACATTGCGCTTGATGCCCTGGTGGCGGGCGGCCTCGACCATGCCGAGTCCGGCCGAGATCGACGTGGACGAATGGGCGGCGCCGAACGGATCGTAGTCGCTCTCGGCGCGCTTGGTGAAGCCGGACAGGCCGCTTTCCTTGCGAAGCGTGCGGATCCGGTCCCGCCGGCCGGTCAGGATCTTGTGCGGATAGCACTGGTGGCCGACATCCCAGATCAGCCGGTCATGGGGCGTGTTGAACACGTGATGGACGGCGATCGTCAGCTCGACCACGCCGAGCCCCGCGCCCAGATGCCCGCCGGTCTGGCTGACCGCGTCGATCAGTTCGGCGCGCAACTCGTCGGCCAGCCTGGGAAGCTCGCCGTCGGTCAGCGCGCGCAGGTCGGCCGGCGTGCCGATCGTGTCCAGAAGAGGCGTGTCGGGTCCGGCGCTCATGGTCTTGACCTCCCGCAGTGCCTGGGTCTTCTCCCACGGCCTGTACCGTTTCGATGACATTTCGATGTGTCAATCTGAATTGTCACTTCTGTCTATCCCCTTGTCAATCAAAATTGACGGCAGGCATGGGCCCCGCCGGGCGGCCACCGGCCCGCATAACATGGAAGCACAAGGACGATCACGGGCAATTGCCTGAAAGACGGACACGATTGCAGCGCTTTTTCGTCGCGGCCGGCAAGAAGCGATGACGGCGCGTGCAAAATCCCAGCCTTGCACGGTTATTCGGCGGGGATGGTGCGGGCGGTCCGGGACTGCGCCATCATGGCGTCCTGGCGCGCGCGCAGCTGGGCGATGCGCGATTGCGGGCTCGGACGCGCATTGTCCCATGTCAGAAGCCGGCCCCTGGCGATCGGCGTCCGGGCCGTCCCCCGTTCGAGCAGGCCGCAGGGAATGGCCTTGGCGGCGGCGGCATCCTCGGCGGTCATGGTGAAGGAGCGGTAGCAGAACTCGCCGACCGCCCCGAGCGTTTCGCCCGCCGCGATGTCCCGTTTGGCCACCGCGCAGACCTCGGCCACCCGGCGCGGCAGCGGCACCATGTCGGGCCTGCCGGCCAGCATGACGCGCGCGGCGGTCAGCGGCACTTCGAGCGAGGTCAGATGGTAGGGCCGGTGGAAGGCGAAATAGGGTCCCTCGCCCATCTTCAGGTCGGCCATGCGCTCGTGGATGCGCGGATGGGCGGCCCTGATGACCACGAACACGCCGGGCGAGACGCCCTTGCCGATCGAATAATCGACGCGGCCGGGCCTGGACAGGACCCCGCCATCGTCTTCCGGGATCAGGACGGAGGCGAGCTGATCAACGGTGGCGCGCGGGCCGTGCATGCCCGGCACGTCGGGCACAAGGCCCGTCGCGTTGGCGATGGCGGCCATCTCGACCATGGTCTTCGAACCGTCGACGAACTCGACCAGCATGCGCACATTCATGTTCCGCCGGTCGGCCTCTTCCCGATAGGCGTCGGGGTGGGCATCGACATCGAGCGGGTTGTTCTTGCCCTTGCCGGCCGAGACGACCGAGTGGCCCATGGCGGTGACGAACTCGATGATCTCCATGCACGAGGACGGCTCGTCGCCCGCGCCGAGCGTGTAGACGACGCCCGCCCTGTCGGCCTCGTGCTTGAGATAGGGGCCGATGCAGACGTCGCACTCGACATTCATCATGATCAGGTGCTTGCCGAAGCTGATCGCGCGCATGCCGATATCGGCGCCCGCTTCCGGCACGCCCGTCGCGTCGATCACCACGTCCACCAGATCGTGCGACAGGGCAAGGTCAAGATCGTCGGTGACGGCGATCCTGCCCGCCTCGACGGCGGCGGAGACCTGATCGTGGGTCGATGCGAAACGGGTGCGGCCGGCCTCGCCATAGGCGATCCGGCATCCTTGCTCGGCGCGCCCGGCCGTGCGTTCCATGACGGTTGTGACCTCGATGCCGTCCATCATGGCGACCTGGGTGAAGATGTCGGTGCCCATCTCGCCGGTGCCGACGAGCCCGATGCGGATCGGATCGCCCCGCTCGGCACGCTTGCGCAGATCAGCGGCAAGGCCCGTCAGGGCGACGTTCGGCGGTGGAAAATGCATGGCAGCTCCCGTTTGGCGCATTGTTCGCCAAGCCGGAGCGATAACGCAAGTGCGCCAAAACGCCTAGAACGGCTTGTCTTTGGATGGGAGCGGATCGATGGACAGGGTTTTCCGCCGCAGCGCGATCCGACGATCGCGGCAGGCTTTTGACGACGCCGCCGGCGGAAAAGACGTCCAAGCCGGAGGCCGGCAACACATTGAAATCACATGATGGCCGCACATCGCCCGCGCTTGGTCTTTTGCGCTCCGGGCGGCGTTGCGCGCGCCTTGCCAGATCACAAAATCCCAGCGCTCAGACGATTACAGCCAAAGACGAACCGCTCTAGGGCCAGCTCCTAGGCGACCGGTGCAACGATGCCGCGGCTCACCAGTTCGGCGATGACGCGATCGGCCGCCGCCTCGGGCGTCAGGGCCGTCGTATCGACGCGCAGGTCGGGCTTTTCGGGCCGCTCATAGGGCGAGCCGATGCCGGTGAAGTTCGGGATCGCGCCGGCGCGCGCCTTCGCATAAAGCCCCTTTGGATCGCGCGCCTCGGCCACGCCGAGCGGCGTGTCCACATGGACCAGGACGAATTCGCCCTCCGGCACCAGGCTGCGCGCCATCCGCCGTTCGGCGCGGAACGGCGAGATGAAGGAGACGAGCACGACCAGGCCGGCATCGCTCATCAGCTTGGCGACCTCGGCGATGCGGCGGATATTCTCGACCCGGTCGGTGTCGGAAAAGCCCAGATCCCTGTTGAGGCCGTGGCGCACATTGTCGCCGTCGAGCAGCATTGTGTGGACCCGATTGGCGGCCAGCCTGGTCTCGACCAGATTGGCGATGGTCGACTTGCCCGAGCCGGACAGGCCGGTGAGCCAAACCACGGCGGGCCGGTGCCCCTTGAGCGCGGCGCGGGCGTCCCGGTCGACGTCCGTCGCCTGCCAGCGGACATTGTCCGACCGGTTCAGCGCATGATGGATCATGCCCATGCCGACGGTGGCGTTGGTCAGCTTGTCGATCAGGATGAAGCCGCCGGTGTCGCGATTTTCGGCATAGGGGTCGAATGCGACCGCACGGTCGAGCGTGACGGCGCATACGCCGATCTCGTTGAGCGACAACTCGCGCGCCGGCTCGGTCGTCAGCGTGTTCACGTCGATGCGGTGGTCGGGCGCGCCCAGCGTCGCCTGCGCCGTCGCGCCGCCGGTCTTGATCCAGTATGAGCGGCCCGGAAACATCGGCTCGTCCGCCATCCAGATCACGGTCGCCTCGAACCGGTCGCCGGTCCGGGCCGGCGCGTGCGAGGCGACGATCATGTCGCCGCGCGAAACGTCGATCTCGTCGGCCAGGGTCAGCGTCACCGACCGGCCGGCCGCCGCCTGCGCGCGATCCTCGCCCATCGTGACGATGCCGGTCACCCGGCTGCCGCGGCCCGACGGCAGGACCGTGACCCGGTCGCCGATGCGCACGGTGCCGCCGGCGATCTGGCCGGCGAAGCCGCGAAAATCAAGGTTCGGCCGGTTGACCCACTGGACCGGCAGGCGGAACGGCGTATCGGCGCGCCCGTCCCCGACCTCGACCCGTTCGAGATGCTCCATCAGCGTCGGCCCGTCATACCAGGGCATGGCCGCGCCGGGTTCGATGACATTGTCGCCTTCGAGCGCAGAGATCGGAATGGCGACGATGTCGAGGTCGTCGCCAAGCGCGCGGGCAAGCAGCCGGTATTCGCGCTCGATGCGGCGGAAGACGGCGGCGTCATGGCCGACAAGGTCCATCTTGTTGACGGCGACGACAATGTTGCGGATGCCCAGCCGCGAGACGATGAAGGAGTGGCGCCGCGTCTGGGTCAGGATGCCCTTGCGCGCGTCGACCAGGATGATCGCAAGGTCCGCGGTCGACGCGCCGGTGGCCATGTTGCGCGTATATTGCTCGTGGCCGGGCGTGTCGGCGACGATGAATTTGCGCCTTTCGGTGGAAAAGAAGCGATAGGCGACATCGATGGTGATGCCCTGCTCGCGCTCCGCGGCCAGCCCGTCCACCAGAAGGGCCAGATCGGGCCGGTCGCCCTGGGTGCCGAGCCTGCGCGAATCCGCATGCAGCGCATCGAGCTGGTCCTCGAAGACGAGCCTGGATTCATAAAGCAGCCGGCCGATCAGCGTCGACTTGCCGTCATCCACCGACCCGCAGGTGAGGAAGCGCAGCAGCGACTTCTCCTCGTGCGATTTCAGATAGGCGGCGATGTCGGTCGCGGCCAGATCGGACACGTGATGGGCCATCAGAAATAGCCTTCCTGCTTCTTCTTCTCCATGGAGGCGGACTGGTCGTGGTCGATCGCGCGGCCCTGGCGCTCGGAGGTTGTGGCGAGCAGCATCTCCTGGATGATGCCGAGCAGCGTGGTCGCCTCGCTCTCCACCGCTCCGGTCAGCGGGTAGCAGCCGAGCGTGCGGAAGCGCACCATCCGCGTCTGCGGCACCTCGTTCGCCCGAAGCGGCATGCGCTCGTCATCGACCATGATCAGCATGCCGTCGCGCCTAACGGTCGGACGCGGCGCGGCGAAATAGAGCGGCACCAGATCGATCTTCTCGCGGTGGATATATTGCCAGATGTCCAGTTCGGTCCAGTTCGACAGCGGAAAGACGCGGATCGATTCGCCGGCGTGCTTTCTGGGATTGTAGAGCGCCCAGGGTTCGGGCCGCTGGTTTTTCGGGTCCCAGCGATGGTCCGCGGTGCGAAAGGAAAAGACGCGCTCCTTGGCGCGCGACTTTTCCTCGTCGCGCCGCGCCCCGCCGAAGGCGACGTCGAACCCGTGCTTGTCCAGCGCCTGCTTGAGCGCCTGGGTCTTCATCACGTCGGTGTGGACCGAGGAGCCGTGGCTGAACGGGTTGACGCCCCGCGCCAGCCCCTCCCGATTGGTGTGCACGATCAGTTCCATGCCGGTCTCGGCGGGCAGGCGATCGCGAAATTCGATCATCTGCCGGAACTTCCACGTCGTGTCGATATGCATCAGCGGAAAGGGCGGCGGCGAGGGATAGAAAGCCTTCCTGGCAAGATGCAGCATGACTGCGGAGTCCTTGCCGATCGAATAGAGCATGACCGGGTTCTCGGCCTCGGCCACCACTTCGCGCATGATGTGGACGGCTTCGGCTTCGAGGCGGTCGAGATGGGTCAGAAACGACATGGTCCTTGCCTCGCTGTCAGGTTCCCGTGCCGAGGCAGCGCGCGCGGGCCTCGGGCGACGAAGCGATGAAATCGGGGTTGCGGTAGCCCGGCTTGCCGTAGGTCAGCGGGCCGCCATCGCGCGTGACGACCTCGCCGGCGGCGGCGGCCAGGATGGCGTGCCCGGCGGCGGTGTCCCACTCCATCGTCGGGCCGAAGCGCGGATAGATGTCGGCCTTGCCGGCGGCCAGCATGCAGAATTTCAGCGAGGAGCCGGCGGTGACGCAGCTTTCGATCGCATGCTCGCGCAGAAAGGCCCGCGTCCGCGGCGAATCGTGAAAGCGGCTGGCCAGCGCCACCAGATCGCCGCCGCAGGCGCGGACATGGAGCGCGGTGCGCGTGTCCTTCTCGCACAGTTCCTGCGCCGGCCGGCCCGGCTCGGCGATGAACAGCCGGCCGAGCGCCGGCGCATGGACGATACCGGCCACCGGCGTGCCGTTTTCGATGAGCGCGATATTGACCGTG
>NZ_CFIFWG010000134.1:0-7992 GCF_984466335.1 Roseitalea sp.
CCCTTGTTGCGGCCATCTTCATAAGCGGTCTTCACAGACATCGATTGTCGGGCCTATTGTCACTGCAATAACAATGGGGTGACGGACATGAAGGTACGGGAGGTTTTCGCCCGCAATCTCAACACGCTGTGCATGGACATCGGCAATTATTCGCAGGTCGCGCGCGATCTGGGCATCACCCGGCAGCAATTGCGCAAGCACCTTCAGGCCGAGAGCCTGCCGACCGAGCGAACGCTGGCCCGGATGGCGCGCTTCTTCGGCGTCGAGGAGACCGACCTCGTCGACCCCGGCTTCCGCCAGAACGGTTCGTCCACGACGTATCGTTACGCGCAGGCCATCAAGGCGGCGCTGGACAGAACGCATCGAGCCGACCTGCCCGAAGGACGATTTGACCTTTACTTCTCCTATCTTGGTCATCCGGGACAGGTCCTGCGCGCGCTGGTTCTCGTCAGTCACGTGGACGACCATGTCGAGTTTCGACGCCTGACGAGCTTTTACCCGCGCGAGCGGGCCGACTGGCGATTCTTCCGCGGCGACCACGAGGGTCTCGCGGTCCAGACGGCCGGCATCATCTATCTTTGCGGGATCAACCGTCTGCCGACCTATGAGCCGACGCTGATTGCCCTACAGAAGGTCGCGACCTCGGCACCGCTCTATCGCGGGCGCTCGATGGTCATGGATCTGAGCGGAGACGCCGTTTCGGCGGCGATCATGACGGTTTGCCCGTCCCGGAGCCTGCGCGATGCGCTGAGCCGGGCGCGAACCCTGTCAATCGAAGACCGCAGCGTGCCGGCGATCGTGCGGCGGGAGTTGAACCATATGATGGGCCAGATCCGCTCGGATCGCGCATAGACACGTCGCGCATGGAACAATGTCTCCAAATCGCCGGTGACATCCGGTGCGGATTCGCGGGGCCGGGCCTTGGCGGACGGTCTGCGCATTCGAAAATCTTGCGCTTACAATATTAGGCGCGGGAAAATGAATATAATTTTATTGATAAATAAAAATTATCTCATACGAAAACAGATTATATTAATACACCGGTAAAGATATATCTTTCAAGAAGCCCTCACCCGCCAGGCCACTTTTATGGGTATCATTCATTCGCGTTTATGTAAAGAAAAAATTTCTCTACTAGCGTAAGCCTGGTAATTTACAGATGTTAATTATTAATTACTTTGTAAGTTAAGAAATTTTAAATCATTTCAACAAAGCCTTTTCACGCCACGACTCGCTGGCGGATCCAACAAGGAGCGCAGACCATGATCAAACAGCCGCTTATCACCCCCAAGAAGACCTCGCCCTTCGTCAAGCCTTCGAACCTTTACGACAAGCGCTGACGCCGCCGCGCGGTCGCCGCGTCTTGGGGCGGCCGCGTTCGGCAAGGGGAGGGGCCGGGAGATTTGGTCATGGGCTATCGCGCCGCGCGAACGCTGGCGTTCACCACGGACCAGGGTGCGCTTGTCGGCTGCAACTATCTTCAGAAGACGACGTTCCAATGTGCGCCCGAACTGCTCGCAGTGCTGGGCCGGCTCGACGACTGGTCGCCCGCCGGCGCCGTTGCCGACGTGCTCGATCCCGACGGCGCCGAGCCCACCGAAACGCTGATCGACCAGTTGGTCGCGTGCGGCGTGCTGCTGCGCCAGGCGTCCCCCGAGGCGCGCCGCGAGGACGCCTACGAGAAAGGCTGGGAATGGGCGCTTCCGGCCGCGCTCTTGCATTTTTCGGTGCAGGACAACCCGCCGATCCCGGTCGAGCGGCTGGAACAGATACAGATCGAAAAGGCCCGGACGGTTCCGCAACCCGAACTGGTGCGGCGCCATGACCGCCTTTCGGAAGCGGTCGCGCTGCCGCCGACGGTCGACGATGACGGCCCGCTCGCCCTGATGGCCCGCCGCCGCACGCAGCGCGCGGTGCGCCGCGCGCCGATCTCCGCTGCCGCGCTGGCCGACTGCCTTTATGCCGGGGTCGGCGTGGTCGGCTACACAAGCAACAAGGCCGGCGCCCTGCCGCTGACCATGACGCCGTCGGGCGGCGCGCGCAATCCCTATGAGGCGTTCGTTCTGGTGCGCCGCGTCGAGGACATCGCGCCGGGTCTTTACCATTACGGGGCGGCAGACCGGTCGCTTCTGCCCATCTGTTCGGACGAGACGACCCGCGCCGGCACGCTGCTGGGCGATCAGCACTGGATGGACGACATGGCGTGCGTGGTTTTCCTGTGCGCGTGCCTGGGTCGGACCATGTGGAAATATTCCGATCCGAACGCCTATCGCGTGGTGCTGATCGAGGCCGGCCATATCGGCCAGAACATCATGCTGGCCGCGACGGGACACGGGCTGACGGCATGCCCGACCGCCGCGCTGGCCCATCGCGCGATCGCCGATCTTTGCCGGCTCGATGATCCCTTGCTGGATGCGCCGGTCTACGCGCTCGGCCTTGGCGTGCCCGATCCGGATCGGCAGCCGGAGGCGGACGGGGCGGCCACCTCCGAATCGTTCCCGCGCTGAAGGGCCCCGGCTCAGCCGGACGCCTTGGCCGCTTCGAGCGCCCGTGCGATATCGGCCTTGAGGTCTGCCTCGTCCTCCAGCCCGATCTGAAGCCGGACGACCTGGCCGCCATAGTCGCGGGCCGAGACGGTGCGGTCCTTCAGTTGAACATGGGTGACAAGGCTTTCATAGCCGCCCCAGGAATAGCCCAGCCCGAACAGCTCCAGCGCGTCCATGAAGGCGTGGACCTGCGCTTCGCCGGCGTCCTTGAGCACGAGCGAGAAGATGCCGCTCGCGCCGCCGAAATCGCGTTTCCAGATGGCATGGCCGGCAAAGCTCTCAAGCGCCGGGTACAGCACCTGCGCCACGATGGAGCCGGGCCGCTGCGAGGCCTCCTCCAGCCAGCGGGCGAGGGCGAGCGTGGTCTTGGCGTGGCGTTCGAGGCGGATGCCCATGGTCCTCAGTCCGCGCAGGACCAGGTAGGCGTCATCGGAATTGCCGCACGTGCCGAGCGCGACCTGCGTGTCCCAGAGCCGCGGCCAGCTCGCCGCGTTGGCGCTGACAGTGCCCATGACGACATCGGCATGGCCGCCGGGATATTTGGTCGCCGCATGGATCGAGATGTCGACGCCATGGTCGAGCGGCCTGAAGAAGAGGGGCGTCGCCCAGGTGTTGTCGATCATGGTCACGACGCCGCGCGCGCGCGCCGCCGCCGCGAGCGCGGGCACGTCCTGCATCTCGAACGTGTTCGAGCCGGGCGCCTCGATGAAAAGCACCCTGGTGTTGGGGCGGAACAGGTCGGCGATGTCGGCGCCGCGCTCGGGCGCGTAATAGTCCACCTCCACGCCAAGGCGCGCCAGCATCGTGTCGGCGAAGCGCCGTGTCGGATGATAGACCGTGTCGACGATCAGCACATGGTCGCCGGCCGACAGGAACGCCAGCAGCGGCACGGTGACCGCCGCAAGGCCCGACGGGACGAGGATCGTGCCGGCACTGCCCTCCAGCGCGTCCACCGCCGCGCACAGCGCGTCCGTCGTCGGCGTGCCGTGGGTGGCATAGGTGTAGGGTTGGATGCGGCTCCGGCCGTTTGCCGCGGCCGGGCGCTCCCGGCTTGCCTTCATCGTCGCCGCGTCGGGGAACAGCACCGTCGAGCCGTGCACGACGGGCGGATTGACCCACCCGAAATAATCGCGCGGATTGTTTCCCGAATGGGCCAGTTGCGTGTTCGGTCCAAGGGGTTTGGGGTCGTGTCCGTCCGCCATGCCGCTCATGCTCCCTGATCGCGCGCCGGTGTGAGCCGGTAGGCGGTCGGCGTCGCCGCGTCAACCGGTATGGAGGCGAGCCGTTCATGGCGGCCGGACGATGCGAGCGCGCCGGCGGTTTCGGACAAGCTGCCGGATTGCCGCCGGATTGATGCTTTTTGACGCAGGCCCGGTCTCGCCTTCCCGTATCCGGGCCCCGCCATCGGGCGCGTGCGTCGCCGGACGGACATCAAATGGCTGTGCGCTCAACATCATCGGGCGGTCCTGTTGGCGCGGCGGGCCGCCCATCGGGTGTCGCATTCTGGCCATTCGGCCGGGCAGGATGCGGTACGCCGACCCAAAACGCTTTGGAACGTGATCCGATTGCGGCAAAAGGGTGAGATTGCGCTTGACCGTTTCATGATTTTGTCTTTGTCTTTCAAACGGGAAGGTAGACGCCGTTCGCGCTCCGGCTTACTTGGGAGTAGGCGGTAAGCCGGCGCTCATGCCCAACTGTACTTATGCAACCAAGAGGAAAACTTCATGACAAAGACTGTACTCATGGGTGTGCTGGGAGCCGCCGTCGCCACGCTTGGCGTGTCGGCCGCATCCGCAGCCACGCTGGATGACGTCAAGGCCAAGGGTTTCGTACAGTGCGGCGTGAGCCAGGGGCTGCCGGGCTTTTCGAACCCCGATGCCGACGGCGAGTGGAGCGGCATGGACGTCGATCTGTGCCGGGGCGTCGCGGCGGCGATCTTCGGCGATGCGACCGCGGTGAAATTCACCCCGCTGTCGGCCAAGGAGCGCTTCACGGCGTTGCAGTCGGGCGAAATCGACGTTCTGTCGCGCAACACGACCTGGACGATGAGCCGCGACACGCAACTGGGCCTGAACTTCGCGGGCATCAACTATTTCGACGGCCAGGGGTTCATGATTCGGACGGAGATGAACATCAACTCGGCTCTCGAACTGTCGGGCGCTTCGATCTGCACCAACACCGGCACGACGACCGAACTGAACGTCGCCGACTACTTCCGCGCCAACAATATGGAATATGAGTTGGTCGCCTTCGAGAAGTCCGACGAGGTCGTCGCCGCCTATGACGCGGGCCGCTGCGACGTCTACACCACCGACCAGTCGGGCCTTTACGCGCAACGCCTCAAGCTGACCGATCCGGGCGCGCACAAGGTGCTGCCCGAAATCATCTCCAAGGAGCCGCTGGGGCCCGTCGTCCGGCAGGGTGACGATCAGTGGTTCAACATCGTCAAGTGGGTGCACTTCGCCACGCTGAACGCCGAGGAACTCGGCGTGACGATGGCCAATGTCGAGGAGATGAAGGGCAGCGACAACCCCTCCGTCCGTCGCCTTCTGGGCGTCGAGGGCGAGTTCGGCTCCGATATCGGCCTCGAAAATGACTGGGCCGCCCAAGTCATCGCGGCCGTCGGCAATTACGGCGAGATCTTCGACCGCAATGTCGGCCCGGACACGCCGCTGGCGATCTCGCGCGGCGTGAACGCGCTTTGGTCGAAAGGCGGTCTTCAGTACGCGCCGCCGATCCGCTAGGCGCTCGACCCGTCTGGGCCCGGCCGGAAGACCGTCCGGGCCCATTCATTTGCGGCGCCGCGCCAGACGCGCGTGACGCATGGCGCGGGCCGCGCGTCGCAGGTGGCCTCGGCCGCTCCCGCCGCGACCGGCAAGCCTGCCGCGACCAGGAAGAACAAGGGCCAGGAGGTTGAATGGCTGTCACCGATATCGCGCCCGGAGGGCCGCCCCCGGCCGGACGGGAGGACGCGCCGCCCAAGGTCGCGCTCCTGAACAACCCCAAGGTCCGCAGTTGGCTTTTCCAGATCCTTTTGGGCGTGGCGGTCGGCTATACCCTTTACTCGGGCTGGGTGAACATGAACGCCAACCTGCGAGCGGCCGGGGTCGCCTCGGGTTTCGGCTTCATGGACGAGACGGCGGGCTTTTCGGTCGCCCAGTCGCTGATCGCATACGACCAGGGCTCATCGTCCTACGCCAGGGTCTATCTGGTCGGCGTGCTCAACACGCTCATAGTCGCCATTGTCGGTATCGTGCTGGCGACGATCATGGGGTTCTTCCTGGGCATTGCGCGGCTCTCCGGCAACTGGATCGTCAGCCGGCTTGCCACCTCCTATGTCGAGTTTGCCCGCAACGTGCCGCTCCTGCTTCAGATCTTCATCTGGTATTTCGGCGTCCTGCGCCTTTTGCCGCAGCCGCGCGAGAGCCTCGATTTCGGCCCCCTTGGCCTTCTTAACATCCGAGGCTATTTCGCGCCCAAGCCCGTCTGGGGCGATGGCGCGATGCTCATCGTGTACGCACTGATCGCCGGTATCGCCATCGCCTGGGGCGTGTCGCGCTGGGCGCATCGGCGCCAGATGGCGACCGGCCAGCGCTTTCCCGCCTTGTGGGTCGGCCTTGGCGCCGTCTTCGGCCTGCCGCTCGTCACGTTCGCGGCGCTCGGCGCGCCGCTGACGTTCGACATGCCCGTCATGGGCGGGTTCAGGCCGTCGGGCGGCATGACGGTCATCCCCGAGTTCATTGCGCTGCTGGTTGCCCTTTCGACCTATACGGCGGCCTTCATCGCCGAGATCGTGCGCGCGGGGATCCTCGGCGTCAGCGGAGGGCAGACCGAGGCATCCCACGCGCTGGGCCTCAGGCAGGGCCAGAACCTGCGGCTCGTGGTGATCCCGCAGGCGCTCAGGATCATCATCCCGCCGCTGACCAGCCAGTATCTGAACCTGACCAAGAACTCGTCGCTGGCCGTGGCCATCGCCTATCCGGAGCTGACCTCGGTGTTCGCCGGAACGGCGCTCAACCAGACCGGCCAGGCGGTGGAGATCATCTCGATCACCATGCTGACCTATCTGACCTTCTCGCTGCTCACGTCGGCGTTCATGAACTGGTACAATGCGCGCGTGGCGCTGGTGGAGAGATGACGATGAGCCAAGACCCGCAGGGTTCCGGCCTTCAGGTCCAGTATGTGCGCCGGCAGATGCTGCCCGAACAGGCCGCGCCGACCGTGAGCCGCGGCCCGATCGGCTGGGTGCGCGAGAACCTGTTTCCCAATGCCGGCCAGACCATCCTGACGCTGATCTGCCTTTACATTCTGTATCTGATCGTTCCGCCGATCGCCAACTTCATGTTTTTCGATGCGGCCTGGTCGGGCACCGACCGAACCGCCTGCGCGACCCAGGCGCAGGGCGGCGTTCAGCCCGATGGCTGGTTCGGCGCCTGCTGGGCCTATGTCGGCGCCTACATGAACCAGTTCATCTACGGTCGCTATCCGGATGCCGAGCAGTGGCGGGTCAACGTCGCCTGGCTTTTGTTCTTCGGGGGGCTTATCCCGCTTTTGATGACATCGATCCCCTACAAGCGCGAGAACATCGTCTTCATGGTGGTCGTTTTCCCGGTCGCCACGCTGATCCTTCTGACCGGCGGGCATTTCCAGGTCCGCGATCTGTACCTGCCGCTGGTCATCGCCACCTTCTTGGCGCTGGCGGCGGCCTACGGCTTCGCCAGGGGATCGCAGTCCGACCCCATGCCGGGATTGAAGGCGGCTGCGGTGCTGTGCGGCGGCCTGTTTGTCATCGTGGCGCTGCTCGGCTTCGATTTCGGGCTGGAGCGGGTGGACACCGATGTGTGGGGTGGGCTTCTGGTCACCATGGTGATCGCGGTGACGGGCATCGCCGCGTCCCTGCCGATCGGCATCGCGCTGGCGCTCGGCCGCCGCTCCGACATGCCGGTCGTGCGCTTCTTCTGCGTCGTCTTCATCGAGTTCTGGCGCGGCGTGCCTCTGATCACCGTCCTGTTCATGTCCTCGGTGATGCTGCCGCTGTTCCTGCCCGAGGGCGTCACCTTCGACAAGCTCCTGCGCGCGCTGGTCGGCGTTGCCCTGTTCGCCTCGGCCTATATGGCCGAGGTGGTGCGCGGCGGCCTTCAGGCCCTGCCCAAGGGCCAGTATGAGGGGGCGATGGCGCTCGGCCTCAACTGGGGCCAGATGATGCGCATGATCATCCTGCCACAGGCGCTCAAGCTGGTCATTCCGGGGATCGTGAACACCTTCATCGGCCTGTTCAAGGACACCACGCTGGTGCTGATCATCGGCCTGTTCGATTTCCTGGGCATCATCCGCTCGTCCACCAGCGACGCGACCTGGGCCACTCCCGTCCAAAGCCTGACGGGGCTGGTCTTTGCATCCATCGTCTATTTCATCTTCTGTTTCGGCATGTCGCGCTACTCCATGT
>NZ_CFIFWG010000134.1:8002-8738 GCF_984466335.1 Roseitalea sp.
GTACATGGAAGAGCGGCTCGACACGTCGAACCGTACATAGCCAGGAGCCGCCTTCATGAGCGAGAACGCCGTCAGTGCCCAGGACATCGAAGTCGACCGGTCCAAGATGCATATCTCGGAGACCGACGTCGCCGTCGAGATCACCGACATGCACAAATGGTATGGCGACTTCCATGTGCTGCGCGACATCAACCTGAAGGTGATGCGCGGCGAGCGGATCGTCGTTTGCGGACCGTCGGGCTCGGGCAAGTCGACGCTGATCCGCTGCATCAACCGGCTCGAAGAGCACCAGAAGGGCCGGATCGTCGTCGACGGGATCGAACTGACCAATGATCTGAAGAAGATCGACGAGGTGCGGCGCGAGGTCGGCATGGTGTTCCAGCACTTCAACCTGTTCCCGCATCTGACGATCCTGGAGAACTGCACGCTGGCGCCGATCTGGGTGCGCAAGATGCCCAAGAAGGAGGCCGAGGAGCGGGCGATGCACTTTCTGACCCGCGTCAAGATCCCCGAGCAGGCCGGCAAATATCCCGGCCAGCTCTCGGGCGGCCAGCAGCAGCGCGTGGCCATCGCCCGTTCGCTGTGCATGAACCCGCGCATCATGCTGTTCGACGAACCGACATCGGCGCTCGACCCCGAAATGATCAAGGAGGTGCTCGACACGATGGTGGGCCTGGCCGAGGAAGGCATGACCATGCTCTGCGTCACGCACGAGATGGGCTTTGCGCGCCAGGTG
>NZ_CFIFWG010000135.1:0-8669 GCF_984466335.1 Roseitalea sp.
GCCGCCCAGCCAGTCGAAATACTGAATGGGCAGGGGACGGTCCAGACCGAGCGCGATGCGCATGGCCTCGATCTCTTCGGGGGTCGGCGCATCGAACCCGTTTTGAGCAAGGGCGTCGGCGACAGGGTCCCCCGGCGCGATGACGCCGAGGGCAAAGGCGATGACGGTGGCGCCGACGAGGACCGGCACGGCCAGCATCATCCGGCGCAGCGTATAGCCGAGCATCGGGTGACGATCAGTCGTCGGACCAGGCCGCACGCGGCAGCGTCGTGCCGTAGACCCGCTGCTCAAGCCCCACAACGTCCACATGATGCACGATCACGGTCGCATCGTTCATCAGCGGAACGGTGGGCAGGTCACGGGCGGCCAGGCGCTGGATCTGCGCATAGAGTTCGGCCCGCTCGACCAGATCGAGCGAGGCGTTCGCCGCATCGATCAGCGCGTTCATCTGCGGATTGTCGTAACCCAGGCTGAAGGCCATGTTCTGGTTGCCGCCGGCGCGCAGATAGCTGTTGAAGAGCGTCGCCGGATCGGCGTTGGGCAGACCCTGGATACGCATGGCGATATCGTATTCGCCCCGGCGCATGGCTTCGTTGAACGCGCCACCGTCCATGACCTCGATTGCGACATCAAGGCCGATCGGCGCCAGCATGAACTGGATCAGCTCCGATTGCGCGCGGTAAGGGTAGCGGCCAAGGCCCCAGGAGGGAACGAGCATCCTCACCGAGGCGCGCCCACCGCCGAGCACCGCGTCCGCGAGCTCTGCGGCGCGCCCGACATCGTGCTCGATCGGGATATCGATGTGGAACGGGTTGGTCACGTTCAGGAAGTTGACCGTCGGCGTCGTGAAGCCGCGATAGAGTTCGACGATCTGATCGCGATCGATCGCCAGGCTGATCGCCTGGCGCATGCGGGCGTCGGCCAGCGGCCCGTCCGTGCCGTTGATGTGCAGATAGTGCGAGATGCTGGACGGGTTGTACGAAATCTCGAACCGGGGGTCCTGCGCCAGGCCGACCGCCTGCTCGGGGGGCATGGCGCCCAGATCCATCACGGCGACGATCTCCTCGGCGCGGAAGGCGGCCGCGCGCGTATCGGCATCGGGAATGGTCCGCACGCGAATGCGCTGCGTGCCGGCCGGCGCGCCCCAATAGCCGTCGAAACGCTCGATCACGAGGTCGACCTGCGGATCGTGCGCGACCAGCCTGAACGGTCCGGTGCCGATCGGAAACCGGGAGAAGTTGCCCTCGTCATCGAAGCTGTCGGGATGGACGACGGGCGAGGAGAAGTTGACCATCGCGTATGGCAGGGTCGGACGCGGCGCATCGAAGACCATGGTGAACCGGGCGTCGTCGACCACATCGACGGAAACCAGGCCGGGATAGGAGCGCTCGACATTCATCGTGTAGAAGGGCGATCGCTTGGGGCTGACGTCGATCATGCGCTGGAAGTTCGCGACCACGTGCTCGGCCGTCATCGTCTCGCCATTGTGGAAGGTGACGTTCTGCCGGATCGTGAAGGTCCATGTCTTGCCGTCCTCGGACATCCGCCAGTCGGTGACCAGGTGCGGGACGGGCCGGCCGTCCTCGCCGCCGACGACCAGCGGCTCCCATACGTGCAGGATCGTCGAGGTGTAGTAGGCATCCTCCGGTCCGGGCGCCAGATCGCGCGGCGCGGCCATGACCATTTCGCGGGTTTCGGCGAGGGCCGGCGCGGCCGCCGGGACCGCGGCCAGGACTGCGGTCGAGACCGCAAGGCCGATGGCGGCAAGCGGCGCCGCAAGGCGGTTCGTGAAAGCGTTCGGCATTGTGCTCCTCAGTCTTTGATATGGCGCGGCGGCATCGCCGGCCGGTTTGACCAAAGAGAGCGTCGGACGCGCGCATGGAAGCGGTCCGCCTGGCCGGCCCATGCGCGCTTGGCGCGCGGGACCCGCCGCACGGCCGTCACCGCAACCCCTCGGCGGTGCCCGAACTCTCGGTGAACGGCAGGTCTCCTGGCTTGCGATTCGAGCGCCGGTGTCTTGCCTTCCCGGCCCTACGGCCAGTGGCATCGACGACATCGGCTCATCGCCTACAGTTGCGAGGACAGCTTCGGCCTTGGCCCCGATTTGGGTCGCCGCACCGAATTCCCTATTCTCCACCCTTTCGGGCGGCACCGTTGCGACGCCATTGGTAAGCATTGCTCGATGGGGGAACAAGCGAAATCGGACATGTGGATGTCGAAAGAGCGCACGGGCGGGCAGGGCTCGCGATGTTGCCGGCGGTCGCGGCCGATGGCACGATGGCGCCATGAACACCGACACCGTGATCGACAGGGCCGTCAGGCCGAGCCGGGCCCTGGCCGCCAATGTCCTCGACCGCTTCGCCGCCGGCGACATCGACACCGCGATGCGGCGGTTCGAAACCGGCGGTGGCGATCTTTTCGCGTTCATCCACGGCTACGCGCCGCTGGGCAGGATCATCGAGGCGGCGCCCGAAGGGCTTTGGCGCGACAATGAAGCGTTTCTCGGAGCGCTGTGCATGCATCTTTGCAAGCAGGGGCGGGCGGGCCGCGCCCGCGCCTGTCTCGACGATCCAGCGCTCGATTTCGAGCCGACGATCCGGGTCGAGATGAGCCGGCTGCTCGTCTCGATCCATCTGGGCGACCCGATCAGCCAGGAGAGCATCACGCGCTGGAAGCAGCTTGAGCGCCGCCTGCCGCTCGGCTCGCCGCTGCGCGAGGGGCTCTATCACAATGCCATGCTGGCGAACCTGGTTCGGCTCAACCGGCTCAACGAGGCCCAGACCTCCGGGCGGCGCGCGCTTGAAAGCTATCGCGCGGCCGGCCACGCCTATCTCGAACACTTCATCCACCTGCATCTGGCCGACCTCAGCATCATCGAGGGCCATCTGCGCATGGCCCGCCGCCATACCGATGCCGCCGAGCGCCTTCTGCGCCACGCCGGCACGCGTTACCGCAACGAATACGACCTGATCGAAACCCTGCGACTGACCGCCGCCTACGAGATCGGCGCGATCGAGGCCGTTCCGTCTCGCGCGCAGTCGCTGCGGCGCAGCCTGGTGGCGGGCGACAGCTGGGCCGAAATCTTCATACAGCTCTGCCGGATCGGCACCATGGCGAGCTTCTTCCAGTCCGGGCGCGACAAGGCCATGCGCTATCTGGAGGCATGCCAGGTCGACTTCAGCCGGCGGCACGGCTGGCATGCGCCCGCGCTCGATCTGGTCCACGCCGAAATCGAGCGCCTCGACTGCCGTGAGGACGCCTGTCGACAAGTCGTTTCGGCGGCACGCCGGTCGCCGATCCAGAGCGCGCTGGGTCACGTGCTCCTGCGCAACCTCAGTGAGGCGCACGCAGGCGATAAGGTCGTCGCGGCGCCCGGCCCGCGCGGGACGATCGTCGATGCGCTTCAGGCGGCCAAGCGCGCCTTCGAGGCGCGGGACGGCACGGCGCAAAGGCGGCATGTGGAGCGCGCGCTCCGGCTCGCGGTGGACGAGGGACACATCGCGCCTTTCCTCGAACATCGCGATGCCGTCGTCACGGTCGCAAGCCGCTTTGCGACGGGCCGGTTCGCACGCGGCCATACGCAGCTGGCCCGCATGACGCGCCGAACCCTTGAGAAGGTCCGCAGGAGCTATGTCGTGCCGCGCCCGATGCGCGCGCGCGGCATCGGCCACCGCCGCTTTCGGATCGTCACGGCGCTGCGGTCGGGCGCGACCAACAAGCAGATCGCCCGCAATCTGGGCATCTCGGAAGCCACGGTGAAGTACCACATCAGCAGCTTGCTGCGCGAATTCGAAGTTCGAAAGCGCGGTGAACTTATTGAAAAAATACAGGAAATCTCTGATTTTTGTTAAAACTAGACTTTTTTGTGCAAAGCTGTCCATTTTAATGCCTGCTGAGGAGCCGCCGTTTCTGCGAGGTTGGGCGTGGAGGTGGCATTGCTCGTCTATCTGCTCAAACGCGCCCTTTCGCTGCTGTTCGTCCTCGTCGGGCTTGCGATCCTGATTTTCGTCATCGCGAGGATCGTGCCCGGCGATCCCGCCCGCATCGCCCTCGGCCCGCTGGCCACCGCCGAGCAGGTCGCCCAACTGCGCCTCGAAATGGGATTGGACGCACCGGTCTGGGCGCAGTTGTGGTCCTATCTGACAGGGCTCGCGCAGGGCGATCTGGGCACGTCGCTTCTGACCAGCCGGCCGGTGATGGACGACATCATGGCCGCCCTGCCCGCCACCTTCGAACTGGTCCTGTTCACCGTCGTCGTGCAGATCGGCCTGTCGATCCCGCTGGGTGTCCTCGCCGCCATCTATCGCGACACCTGGGTCGACAACCTCACCCGCGTCATATCGCTGATCGGCGTGGTGACGCCGGGCTTCGTGCTGGCGATCGTCCTGCAATTGCTCGCCAGCCATTATTGGGGCTTTTTCCCCGTGACCGGGCGGCTCGACCCTTCGCTCGACTTCTCGGCGAACGTTACGGGGCTGCTGATCGTCGACGGGCTGATCGCGGGCCGCTTCGATGTGGTCGGCGACGCGATCCGCCACCTGCTCCTGCCCTCGATCGCGCTGGCGGCGGCCGGCATCGGCCAGGTGATGCGCATCACGCGGGCCGCGATGATCGAGGTGGCCGGACGCGACTTCATCGAGTCCGCGCGCGCCTACGGCATTCCCGAGCGCGTCGTCACCTTCCGCTACATGCTGCGCGTGGCCGCCGTCGCGCCGCTGACCATTCTCGGCCTCGAATTCGCCTCGCTGATCGGCAACGCCTTCATCGTCGAGTTCGTCTTTTCCTGGCCGGGCATCGCCAGCTACGGCGTGCGCACCATCCTGCAAAAGGATCTGAACGCGGTGATCGGCGTGGTCCTGGTCTCCGGCATCTTCTTCGTCGTCGCCAATCTGGTGATCGACATCATCCTGGGCGTGCTCGATCCGCGCCACCGCCTGCGCGCGAGGACGGGCGCGTGACGGCCGTGCTGCCCGAAGAGGCAGCCCAGGGCGAACGCACCATGAGTGCCCGCCGCATGGCGTGGTATCGCTTCACCCGAAACCCCGGCGCGATGGTCGGCGGCTTCATCGTGATCTCAGTCATCGGCGCCGCCGTCTTCGCGCCGTTTCTTGCACCCTCGCCGGAATCGGCGGGCGCGTTCGTCGACTTCCGCAACCGGCACAGCCCGCCAAGCTGGGACCACTGGATGGGCACCGACAATGTCGGCCGCGACATCTTGAGCCGCGTTCTTTACGGCTATCGCGTTTCACTGGGGCTCGTGGTCGGGGTGCTGGGCGTGGCCGTGCCGCTCGGCGTCGTGCTCGGCCTTGTCGCCGGGTATTTCGGCGGCTGGACCGAGACCGTCATCATGCGTTTCACCGACGTGATGCTGGCGCTGCCGCCGCTCGCCATGGCGTTGGCCATCACCGCCGTGCTGTCGCCCAACCTGGTCAACGCCATGATCGCCATCACGCTCCTGTGGTGGACCTGGCACACAAGGCTGATCTACCGGATCGTCAAGGCGCAGATGAACGAGGACTATGTCGAGGCCGCCAAGGTGGCGGGCGCCAGCCATGTCCATATCCTCTTCCGCGAACTCCTGCCCAATTGCGTCTCCGCCATCGCCGTCAAGATGTCGCTGGACGCGGGCTTCGTCATCCTGCTCGGCGCGTCGCTCTCCTTTTTGGGCCTGGGCATCCAGCCGCCGACGCCGGACCTGGGCACGATGGTGTCGACCGGCTCGGAATACATGCCCGAATTCTGGTGGCAGGCGCTGATGCCCGGCCTTGCGATCCTCTATGCGATCCTCGGCTTCAACCTGCTCGGCGACGGGCTGCGCGACATGATGGACGTCGAGCTGTGAGCGCGCCGATCCTCGACGTCAACGGGCTGACCATCGCCTTTTCCAGCTACGGCCGGACCCGCCGCATCCTGCACGACGTCTCCATGCGGGTGCGAAAGGGCGAGCGCGTCGCGCTGATCGGCCAGTCGGGTTCGGGCAAGACCGTGACCATGCGCGCCATCATCGGCACGCTGCCCATGCCGCCGGCGATCATCGAGGCCGGCACGATCCACTATGAGGGCCGCTCGCTGCTGACCCTGTCGCGCGCCGAGCGCAACCGGCTCAAGGGCACGGGCATGTCGATCGTGCTCCAGGACCCGCTTTTGTCCTTCAACCCGGTGCTGACCATCGGCCGGCAGATGGACGACATCGTCCGCTATGCCGATATCCGCCTTGGCCGACCCCGCAGCGCCCGCGACAGGCGGGACCACATCGTCGAAACGCTGCGCAAGGTGCAACTGGCGGACGGCGCGCGCATCCTTCAATCCTATCCGATGATGCTGTCGGGCGGCATGCGCCAGCGCGTCCTGATCGGCATGTCGCTCCTGAACGAGCCGCACCTTCTGATCGCCGACGAGCCGGGCACGGCGCTCGACGTGACCACCCAGCAGGAAATTCTCAACCTGCTCAACCGGCTGGTCGCCGAGGAAGGACTGTCGCTGCTGATCATCACGCACAATCTCGGCGTCGTCCGCGAGACCGCCGACCGGGTCAACGTGATGGAGCGGGGCCGCATCGTCGAGGCCGGGCCGCGCGAGCGGATCTTCGCCCGCAGCGAGCACCCCTATACGAAGCGGCTGATGGCCGCCGTGCCGCCGCTCTATGGCGACGGCGTGCGGACCGTCGAGAACGACGCCGAGCCCCGGCCCATGATCGAGATCGACGCCGTGACCAAGGATTTCGCGACGCGCGAGCGCCTCTTCAACCGCATCACCGGCAGCCACCGCGCGGTCGACGATGTGTCGCTGCGGATCGACCATGGCGACATTTTCGGCATCGCCGGCGAGAGCGGTTCGGGCAAGACGACGCTCGCCAAGATGATCCTCGGCCTGACGCCGGTGACCAGTGGCAAGATCAGGATCGACGGCCGGCCGGTTTCGGATTTCGCCGGCACCCAGGCGTTCCGCAAGACGGTCCAGATCGTCTATCAGAACCCCGGCTCGTCGCTCAATCGGCGCCGCACGGTGGCCGACCAGTTGGCGGTGCCGCTCAAGTTCACCGGCCACGAGGGCAGCAACATTGACGGGCGCGTCGCCGAGCTCCTGGAGATGGTCGACCTGCCCGCATCCTATGCGTCCATGTATCCGCACGAGCTTTCGGGCGGCCAGAAGCAGCGCGTCGCCATCGCCCGCGCGCTGTCGGTCAAGCCGCGCATCGTCGTGCTCGACGAACCGACATCGGCGCTCGACGTGCTGGTGCAGGCCACCGTCATCGATCTGCTGCACCGCCTGCGCGACGCGTTCGACCTGACCTTCGTCTTCATCAGCCACGATCTGAGCCTGATGCGCAATTTCTGCAACCGCGTCGCGGTGATGTTCCGGGGCCGGATCTGCGAGACCGGGCCGACGGCGCGCGTCTTCGCCGCGCCCGAGCACGCCTATACGCGCGCCCTGCTCAGCGCCATTCCGGTGCTGACAGAGGCCGAGGCGGCGCAAAAACCCAAGGTTACACGACAGGAGCGCGAGGCGGTTCTGGCCACCTCGACGGCGCTCGGCAATTGAGAGGGACCATGTTCAGAATAGGGATCGATGTTGGCGGAACGAACACGGACGCGGTGGTCATGGAGGGCGACCGCATCCTGGCCGGCGTCAAGTCGCCAACGAGCGAGGACGTGATGACGGGCGTCGTCGAAAGCCTGACCAGGGCGCTCGACCAGTCCGCCGTGCCCAAGGACCAGGTCGGCGCGGTGATGATCGGCACCACCCATTTCACCAATGCGGTGGTCGAGCGCCGGCATCTGGCGCGCACGGCCGCGGTGCGGCTGTGCCTGCCCGCCGCGCAATGCCTGCCGCCCATGGTCGACTGGCCAGACGACATTCGCGAGGCGGTCGGCGATCTGAGCTGGATGGCCAGCGGCGGCAACGAGTTCGACGGCAGGGAGATTTCCGCGCTCGACGAGGACGAGTTGAAGGGCATCGCCAACGAGATCGCCGCCAAGGGCATCGACACGGTCGCGATCTGTTCGGTGTTCAGCCCGGTCAATGACGAGATGGAGAAGAAGGCGATGGCGGTGCTGCGCGAGCGCCTGCCCGGCGCCGACTTCACCCTGTCGAGCGAGATCGGCCGCCTGGGCATACTGGAACGCGAGAACGCGGCGATCATGAACGCGTCGCTGCGCGCCCTGTCGCACCGCACGGTGGGCGCGTTCGCCAAGGCGCTCGAATCGGTGGAGCTGACCTGCCCCTATTTCATCACCCAGAACGACGGCACGCTGATGAGCCGCGATTTCGTCCAGCGCTATCCGGTTCTGACCTTTGCCAGCGGGCCGACCAATTCGATGCGCGGCGCCTCGTTCCTGTCCGGCCAGGCCGACGCCATCGTCGCCGATGTCGGCGGCACGTCGACCGATGTCGGCGCCATCGTCAAGGGCTTTCCCCGGCCGGCGTCGACCACCGTCGATGTTGGCGGCGTGCGCACCAACTTCCGCATGCCCGACGTCTTCTCCATCGCGCTCGGGGGCGGCACGATCGTTTCCGGTGACGGCGGCGACATGGCGATCGGGCCGCGCTCGGTCGGCTACCGCATCTTCGAGCAGGCGCTGGTCTTCGGCGGCGAGACGCTGACGACGACCGATGTCGCGGTCGGCCTGGGCCTGGCGGAGATCGGCGCTGCCGCGCCGGCACGCGCC
>NZ_CFIFWG010000136.1:0-8665 GCF_984466335.1 Roseitalea sp.
GGCCTCCGGCCCGTTGACCGGCGTGCGCGCAGTCTCGGTGTCGGCGCGGCGCACCGCGTTGCGCGCCAGATGATAGGTTCCGGCAAAGCTCCTTGCGCGGCCGATCGGCCAGGTGACCGGCGCCGTGTCGAGCGCCAGCTTGTCCTCGACCTCGTCGAGGATCTCGAACGGATCGCGGCTCTCGCGGTCCATCTTGTTGACGAAGGTGATGATGGGGATGTCGCGCAGCCGGCACACCTCGAACAGCTTCAGCGTGCGCGGCTCGATGCCCCTGGCCGCGTCGATCACCATGATGGCGCTGTCGACGGCGGTCAGCGTGCGATAGGTGTCGTCGGCGAAATCCTCGTGGCCGGGCGTGTCCAGCAGGTTGAAGACATTGCCGCCATATTCGAACGTCATCACCGAGGTGACGACGGAAATGCCGCGCTCGCGCTCGATCTTCATCCAGTCCGAGCGCGACTGCGTGCGGTTCTTCTTGGCCTTGACCTCGCCGGCGAGCTGGATGGCGCCGCCGAACAGCAGGAGCTTCTCGGTGAGCGTGGTCTTGCCCGCGTCCGGGTGCGAGATGATGGCGAAGGTGCGCCGGCGGGCGACCTCGTCCTGAAGCGATTGGGCCATGGCGGGGTGTGAATTCCGGTGATGAATCGGAACCTATCTAGGGCCTTGCGCGGCGAACCGCAATTTCCCGTTGACGCGTGGCGCTGCGGCGGGCGAGGTCGCGCCATGAGCCTGCCCCAGCTTGCCGTGACCGATCCGACGCACCCGCCCTCCCTTGCATTGTTCCGGCTGCCGCATGGCGAAGGACTGGCACTGCCCGCCTATGCCACCGAAGGCGCCGCCGGCATGGATGTGCGGGCGGCGATACCGGAGGCAGACCCCGTGATGTTGGCGCCGGGTGCGCGGGCGCTGGTGCCGACCGGCTTTGTGATGGCGATCCCCGAGGGCTTTGAGGCTCAGGTGCGACCCCGGTCGGGCTTGGCGCTGAAGCATGGCGTGACCTGCCTGAACACGCCGGGCACCATCGACAGCGACTATCGCGGCGAAGTGCATGTGCTGCTGATCAATCTGGGCGCAGACCCGTTTGCCGTGACGCGCGGCATGCGGATCGCCCAGATCGTCGTCGCGCCGGTGACCCGGCCTGCCATCGTTGAATCCGCCACCATGCCGCCGGCGACCGAGCGCGGCGCGGGCGGCTTCGGCTCGACCGGGACGCGCTGAGGCAGGCCTCTCACGCGGCCGCGGCCATGGTCTCGCCGGCGATCCTGTAGGAGATCGCTTCGGCGATGTGGATGCGCCCGACCCCCTCGGCGCCGTCGAGATCGGCCAGCGTGCGCGCGAGCTTGAGCACGCGATGGTAGGCGCGCGCCGAAAGGCGCTTCTTGTCGGCGGCATCGGCCAGAAGGTGCAGCGCGCCATCGTCGGCGGCCGCGACCGCCTCGACCAGCGCCGTCGGGCAATGGGCGTTGACGGTGATGCCCGATGCGCCCAGCGCCTCGTAGCGGGCCGCCTGGCGGGCGCGCGCCGCCGCGACCCGGACCGCGGCCGGCGCGCTCGCCTCGCCCGGCGCCTTGCGGATCAGATCGCCCGGCATGACCGGCGGCACCTCGATGCGCAGATCGATCCTGTCCATCAACGGGCCGGAAATGCGCGCCTGGTAATCGGCGAGGCAACGCTGCCCCCGCGCGCAGGCATGACCCGGCGTCCCCGCCATGCCGCACCGGCACGGGTTCATGGCGGCCACGAGTTGGATGCGCGCGGGATAGGACACGCGATGGTTGGCCCGCGCGATGACGCAGGCGCCGGTCTCCAGCGGCTGGCGCAGGCTGTCGAGCACGGCCGGGGCGAACTCGGGAAACTCGTCCAGGAACAGAACGCCGTTGTGCGCCATCGACACCTCGCCCGGACGGGCGCGCATTCCGCCGCCGACCATCGCCGCCATCGAGGCCGAATGGTGCGGGGCGCGAAACGGCCGGCGGTCGGTCAGCTTGCCGCCGGCCAGTTCGCCGGCGATCGAGGCGATCATGGAGACATCGAGCAGTTCACGCGCCGACAGCGGCGGCAGGATGGAGGGAAGCCGCTGCGCCAGCATGGACTTGCCCGAACCGGGCGGCCCGACCATCAGCAGATTGTGCCCGCCCGCGGCGGCAACCTCCAGGGCGCGGCGCGCCGTCTCCTGCCCCTTGATGTCGGCCATGTCCGGCAGGCACGCGGCCGGCGCCCGCATCGACGGCCGGGGGCGCGAGAGCACCTGCGTGCCTCGGAAATGGTTGGCCAGCCCGATCAGGGACACCGGCGCCAGGACCGTCATTGTCTCGTCGGCCCAGGCGGCCTCCGGGCCGCATTCGGCCGGGCAGATCAGCCCCCTGCCGGCCGCGTTGGCGGCGATCGCCGCCGGCAGGACGCCGGCCACCGGCGCGATCGTGCCGTCGAGCGACAATTCGCCCAGGACCGAGAAGCCGGCCAGCGCGTCGGCGGGAATGGCGCCCAGCGCGGCCATCAGGCCGAGCGCGATCGGCAGGTCGAAATGGCTGCCCTCCTTGGGCAGGTCGGCCGGCGCCAGGTTCACGGTCACGCGCCTGGGCGGCATGGAGAGACCGGAGGCATGCAGCGCCGACTGCACCCGCTCGCGGCTTTCGGCCACCGCCTTGTCGGGCAGGCCGACGATCTGCATGCCCATCTTGCCCGGCGCGATCATGACCTGAACGTCGACCGGCACCGCCTCGATGCCCTGGAACGCGACCGTGGCGACCCGTGCGACCATGTGCATGCCCTTCCCTTGCGCTCAGGCCGGCACGGCCCGTCACCCTGATTGAAATTCAAGCACAGGGCGGAAAACAAGTAAAGAACGTTTTAGGAACAAATACACGGCTCGCGTGCGTTCCGGTTGTATCGGGTTGCCGCGCGGAACAAGACTGACGCGGGGTCAACCGGCACGCCTTGCCTCCACCGCGTCCCAGAACAGCGCCGCGACATCGGCGCCGCCGAACGCCCTGACCTCGCGCACCCCGGTGGGCGAGGTGACGTTGATCTCGGTCATCAGCCCGCCGATGACGTCGATGCCGACCAGGACGAAGCCGCGCGCGCGCAGCGCCGGGCCGATGGCGGCGCAGATCTCAAGGTCGCGGCCGGTCAGGTCGGTCGCCAGCGCCCTGCCGCCGACATGCATGTTCGAGCGCGCATCGGTTTCCGAGGGAACCCGGTTGATGGCGCCGACCGGTTCGCCGTCGATCAGCAATATGCGCTTGTCGCCGCCGCGCACCTCGGCGAGATAGCGCTGGGCGATGATCGGCTCGTTGGAGAGCTGGCCGAACATCTCCAGAAGCGAGGTCAGGTTGCGGTCGCCGTCGCGCAGGTGGAAGACGCCCGCGCCGCCATTGCCGTAGAGCGGCTTGAGGATGATGTCGCCGAACTGCCGGCGGAAGGCGCCGATCGCCTCGATATCCTTGGTGATCAGCGTCTCGGGCATGAAGTTGGCGAAATCGAGCACGAAGAGCTTTTCGGGCGCGTTGCGCACCCAGGCCGGATCGTTGACGACGAGCGTTTTGGGGTGAATGCGTTCGAGCATGTGCGTCGTCGTGATGTAGTTCATGTCGAACGGCGGGTCCTGCCGCAGCAGCACCACATCCATCGCCGACAGGTCGGTCGTCTCGGCCGGCCCGAGCGTGACGTGATCGCCTTCGACGTCGCGCACCCGCATCGGTTCGAGCGCCGCGCTCGGCGTCGCGCCGCGCAGCGTCAGCCGGTCGGGCGTGTAGTGATGGAGCGCGTGGCCGCGCGCCTGCGCCTCAAGGCACAGCGCGAAGGTCGTGTCGCCGGCGATCGCTATGGTGGAGATGTGGTCCATCTGGACCGCGATGTTGAGCGCCATCGTTGCTCCCCTTGGTGGTGCCCGGTAACTGGCCGCTCGCGCGCGGAAAATCAATCGCCGTCAGGCGGTGAAAAGCGCGGGCACATGCACCGGCCAGCGGCCGGGCAGGATGGCGACCAGATCGAAGCGCAGCGAAAGCGCGCCATGGTCCGGCCGGCGGGCGAGCCAATGGTCGGCCGCGGCGATAATGCGCCGCTGCGCCGCCGGGGTGACTGCGTCCATCGCCGCGCCGAGCGAGGGCCGCGCCTTGACCTCGACGACGGCGATGAGATCGCCGCGCCGGGCGATCAGGTCGATCTCGCCGGCCCCGCACCTGTAGCGGCGCGCCAGGATGCGAAAGCCCTTGAGCCGCAAGGCGATGGCGGCGCGCATCTCGCCGCGCCGCCCGCGCCGCTCGGCGCGCCTGCGGCCGGCCGCGTCATGCCGCGCCATCGCTCTTCCTCATGGCGACCAGGCGCTTGTAGAGGTCGGCGCGCGGCAGGCCCGTCCGGCCCGCGGCCTCGCGCGCGGCCCTTGAGGCCGGCATGTCGGCAAGCAGGCCCTTGAGCAATTCGTCCAGGCTTTCGGGATCGAAACGTTCCGGCTCCGGCACCGCCGGCGCAATCAGCAGGACGATCTCGCCCCTGACCGTTTCGCCCGCGAAGCGCGCGGCAGCCTCGGCGGCCGGCGCGGTCGTCACGCTCTCGAACCGCTTGGTCAGTTCGCGCGCCACGCAGACGCCCCGGCCGGGGCCGGCCGTTTCGGCGATGGCCTTCAGCGTGGCCGCCAGCCGGTGCGGCGCCTCGAAGGCGACGAGCGTCGCCGGCTCGTCCTTCAGCGCCACAAGCCGCGCGCGCCGCGCCTTGTCCCTGGCCGGCAGGAACCCGATGAAGCGGAAATCGTCGGTCGGAAGGCCCGAGGCCGCAAGCGCTGCCAGAACCGCCGAAGGCCCCGGGACCGCGATCACCGCATGGCCGGCGGCGCGAGCGGCGAGAACCAGCCGGTAGCCCGGATCGGAGACGAGCGGCGTGCCCGCATCGGACACGAGGGCCACCGAACGGCCAGCGTCGAGGGCGGCGACGAGCCTTGGCCCGGCCATGGCGGCATTGTGCTCGTGATAGGCCACGGGCCTTGCGGCGATGCCGTAGCGGTCGAGCAGGCGGCGGGTGATGCGCGTGTCCTCGCAGGCCAGAACGTCGCAGGCGGCAAGCGTTTCGAGCGCGCGGACCGTCACGTCGCGCAGGTTTCCGATTGGCGTGGCGACGAGATAAAGGCCGGGCTCCAGGGGCGGCGCCTCGATTGAATGGCCGGCGATGGCGTATCGGGCGGCCATGTCAGCACGCAAGTTCGGCGATGACGGAATCGAGCACCATCCGGCCGGCTCGCGTGGCGCGGATGCGGGCATTGCCGACGGGCTCGACCATCCCCAGATCGATCATCGCCCGCATTTTTCCGCCATCGATCGGCTTGCCGGCCAGCGCCTCGTGCCGGGCGAGATCCAGCCCCTCGGCGAGGCGCAGTCCCATCAGCAGCATCTCGTCGCACTGGGCGGGCGCGGCAAGCGTTTCGGTTCCGGCGATGCCGTGGCCACGGGCACGGACCAGCTCCGCCCATGTTTCGGGGTGCTTTTCGGCGACCGTCGCCAGCCGGCCGTCCCCGCCGGCGAACCGGCCATGGGCGCCCGGGCCGATCCCGACATAGTCGCCATACCGCCAGTAGGTGAGGTTGTGCCGGGACTCCGCGCCGGGCACGGCATGGTTCGAGATTTCATAGGCCGGCAGGCCCGCCGCCTCGGTCACATCCTGCGTGAGCGCGTAGAGGTCGCCCGCAAGATCGCCGTCGGGCATGCCGATCCTGCCCCTGTCGAACAGGGCCTTGAACGGCGTGCCCTCCTCGATCGTCAACTGGTAGAGCGACAGATGGTCGGCGGCGAGCGCGATGGCCGCGTCCAGTTCAGCCTCCCAGGCGTCCGGCGTTTGGCCCGGCCGGGCATAGATCAGATCGAAGGACAGGCGCGCAAAGGCGGCGCGCGCCAGATCGATCGCCGCGCGCGCCTCGGCCGCATCGTGCAGCCGGCCGAGAAATTTCAGATCGGCATCGTCGAGCGCCTGGACCCCCAGCGACAGCCGGTTGACGCCCGCCGACCGGTAGCCGGCGAAGCGGCCCGCATCCGCCGATTGGGGGTTGGCCTCCATGGTGACCTCGACGCCGGCCGGGACGGTCCAGTGCCGGGCGACGGCGTCGAGCAGCGCGGCGACGGTTCCGGGCTCCATCAGCGACGGGGTGCCGCCGCCGATGAAGACGGAGGTGACCGTGCGCGGCCCGGTGAGCGCGCGCATATGCGCCGTCTCGCGCAGGAACGCGTCCGCGAAGGCGGGCTGGTCGACCGGCGCGTGGCGGACATGGGAGTTGAAGTCGCAATAGGGGCATTTGGCCGCGCAGAACGGCCAGTGCAGGTAGACGCCGAAGCCCGGCGCGCCATCGTCGCGGCCGATGGCGGCGCGGGCCGCCGTGTCAGGTGATGCCCAGACAGTCATGGGCAAACAGTTTGACCGCGCGCGCCCGGTGGGACAAGGCCTCGGCATCGCCCGGCCTCCAGCCGTGCTTTTCGGCGGCGCTCATCTCGCCGAAGGTGCGCGCGTGCCCGTCGGGCAGGAAGACCGGATCGTAGCCGAAGCCGAGACCGCCGCGCGGCGGCCAGACCATGTGTCCGGGCGCCTCGCCGCGAAAGAAGGCGCAATGACCGTCCGGCCAGCACAGGCACAAGGTGGCCACGAAGGCCGCCCGGCGCCGGCCGGGCTCGGTCGCGCCCGCCGCCTGCAATTTCTCCTCGACCGTGCGCATCGCCATCATGAAGTCGCGCCCATTGCCGGTCTCGGCCCAGTCGGCGGTGTGGACGCCGGGCGCGCCGTCGAGCGCTTCGACGCAGATGCCGCTGTCGTCGGCGAGCGCGGGCAGGCCGGTCGCCCGCATCGCGGCCATCGCCTTGGTCCGGGCGTTGTGTTCGAACGTGGTTCCGGTTTCCGCGGGCTCGGGCAGGCCCAGTTCCCCGGCCGAGACGACATCGAAGCCGAACGGCGCGATCAGGGCGCGCATCTCGCCCAGCTTGCCTTGATTGTGGGTCGCCAGCACCAGGCGGCCGGGCCGGAGGCGGCGCGCCATCGCTCAGCCTCCGATCGCCTGCTTTTGCAGCGAGACCAGATCGGCGATCGCCGTTTCGGCCAGGGCGAACAGCGCGTCGAACTGGCCGCGCGTGAACGGATCGCCCTCGGCCGTGCCCTGCACCTCGACGATGCCGCCCGAGCCGGTCATGACGAAGTTGGCGTCCGCATCGGCGGCGCTGTCCTCGTCATAGTCGAGATCGGCGACGGGCACGCCCCGATAAAGGCCGCAGGAGACCGCGGCCACATGGTCCTTCAGCACGCGCGTCCTGGAGGCCATCTGGCGCGCATGCATCCAGTCCAGGCAATCGTGCAGGGCGATCCAGCCGCCGGTGATGGCGGCGGTGCGGGTGCCGCCGTCGGCCTGGATGACGTCGCAGTCGATGGTGATCTGGCGCTCGCCGAGCGCTTCAAGGTCGACCACGGCGCGCATGGAACGGCCGATCAGGCGCTGGATTTCGAGCGTCCGGCCGCCCTGCCTGCCCGCGCTCGCCTCGCGGCGCATGCGGTCGCCCGTGGCGCGCGGCAGCATGCCGTATTCGGCCGTCACCCAGCCGCGGCCGGCGTTGCGCAGCCATGGCGGCACGCGCTCCTCAAGGCTGGCCGTGCACAGAACGTGCGTGTCGCCGAACTTGACGAGGCATGAGCCCTCGGCATGCTTGGCGACACCGCGTTCAAGCGAGACGGCGCGCATCTGATCGGGCATGCGCCCGGATGGTCGGGTCATGAAAGGTCCCCTTACTTGTACGGTCGGCGGATCGTTTAGACGCTTTCGGCGCGTGGCGAAAGCGCCTCTTTTCCGCCGCCCGAGACTGCAATATATCTGGGGCGCAGAAGGTCTTGCCCTTGCCCATGCAGCACACCACCGCCACCTCCGCCGGTCTGGACGACAAGCTCGACGAGCGCTCGCGCGACATCTTCCGGCGGATCGTCGAATCCTATCTGTCCGAGGGCGAGCCGGTGGGCTCGCGCAACCTGTCCAGGATGCTGCCCACCTCGCTGTCGCCGGCCTCGGTGCGCAACGTGATGAGCGATCTGGAGGCGCTGGGCCTGATCTACGCGCCGCACATATCGGCCGGGCGCCTGCCGACCGAACAGGGCCTGCGCTTCTTCGTCGATGCGTTCATGGAAACGGGCGAGGTCAGCGACGACGAGCGGACGCTGATCGAAAGTCAGTTCGGCGCGAACGAGGGCCATCCGCCCACCGAGCAGCTGCTGACCGAAGCCAGCCAGATGCTCAGCCGCGTGTCCAACGGGGCGGGCCTGGTGCTGGCGGCCAAGCGCGACGGCGCGCTCAGGCATATCGAATTCGTGCGCCTGGAAGAGACCAGGGCGCTGGCGGTGCTCGTCTGGGAATCGGGCGATGTGGAAAACCGCGTCATCGACCTGCCGGCCGGAATGACCGCCTCGCAGCTCGCCCAGGCGGCCAATTTCCTCAACCACCATGCGCGCGGGCACACGCTTGCCGACGTGCGCGAGACGATCAATGCGCGGCGCGGCGAAATCCGCGCCGAGCTGGACGAATTGAGCGCCGGGCTGGTCGAACGCGGGCTGGCCGTCTGGTCGGGCGCGAACGATGCCTTTCCGCGCCAGTTGATCGTGCGCGGCCGGTCCAGTGCGTGTGAGAGGCGGCCGTGAGCGGCATGGTGGCGGGGCG
>NZ_CFIFWG010000137.1:0-5237 GCF_984466335.1 Roseitalea sp.
GCAGTTCATCGAGGAAGGATTGCGAAAAGCGCATGCGGCTTGGTCCGGAGGCGAACGGTCCGTGCAGCGTTACCATGCGCCGCCGGCGGCGGCGTCATGGAATCGGCCGGGGTGTGGACGGCGGCCGGCAGGGTGTGGAAAACCCGCGGCCCGGCTCCGGCCGTCAGCGCAGCATGCCGCGCACGATGCCCGACGCCTTGGTGAAGTCCATCTGGCCGGGGAACTGCTTCTTGAGCTTGTTCATGCACTTGCCCATGTCGCGCAGGCCCTCGGCGCCGGTGTCCTCGACGACGGCGGCGCAGGCCTGCTTGACCTCGTCCTCGCCCAACTGGGCGGGCAGGAATTCGGCGATGACCTCGGACTCATAGCGTTCCCGGTCGGCCATTTCGAGCCGGCCGGCCTGCTCATAATCGATGACCGAGGCTTTGCGCTGTTCGATCATCTTGGACAGGATGGCTTGAATCTCGTCATCGGAGACGGGATCACGGCCGGCGCCGCGGCTGGCGAGATCACGGTCCTTGACGGCCGCCGCGATCAGGCGCAGCACCGATATCCGGCATTTGTCCTGTGAGTCCTGAGCTTCCCTCAACGCAGCATGAATGGCTTCACGCATGTCGAACTCCCAGTAAAGCTTTGTGAACAATAGCGGCGGCGCCGTCGCCATGCAAGCCGCCTGGCTATCTCACAAAGCCATGATGATAAAGGGTTTTTCGAATGGTCTGCATTTTAAGCACCAGGACCGGGCCCGGACGCGCGCCTTGCGGGACCGCAGAGCGCAAACCCAGGTCATGGCCTCATGGACGCGACGGATCGGGCGGCCGGAACGGCAAGCAGACCAACCGCAGCCCCATCGCCCCCGCACCTTGCATCCAACCAGATCGGCTCATATCAAATCTCACCGGTCTCATGCGCGCCCGACCCAAGGCCAACGGTTCGAGAAGGCGGCCCCGGTTGCGTTCCGGCCCAATATGGTGTTTGCCAGCGCAGGCGGCAAGCGCAACCGGCGCCGCGGCAAATCACAAGAGTGTCACATCCATGACGGACAGCCAGCAGGTGGTCGCCCAAGGACCCTGGATCGAGCCGCGCGCGACGGCGGTTCTGGTTCTGGCCGACGGGACGGTTCTGGAAGGCGAAGGCTTCGGCGCCACGGGCGCCGTCGAGGCCGAGGTCTGCTTCAACACCGCGCTGACCGGCTATCAGGAGATCCTCACCGACCCCTCCTATGCGGGCCAGATCGTCACCTTCACCTTTCCGCATATCGGCAATGTCGGCACCAATGGCGAGGATGTCGAGGACCTGACCCCGGCGCGGCGCGCGGGCGCGGTGGGCGCGGTGTTCAAGGCCGCGATCACCGGGCCGTCCAACTATCGCGCCGCCGGCCATCTGGACGCATGGCTGAAGGCGCGCGGGATCATCGCCCTGTCGGGCATCGACACGCGCGCCCTGACCGCGCACATCCGCGCGCACGGCGTGCCGAACGCGGTGATCGCGCACGAGGCGTCCGGCCGGTTCGACCTCGATGCGCTGAAAGCGCGCGCGGCGGGCTGGAGCGGGCTCGTCGGCCTCGATCTGGCCGGCCAGGTCACGTCCGGCCAGACGTCGACATGGACCGAGACGCCCTGGGCCTGGGGCCAAGGCTATGGCGAGGCGGGCAACGCCTCGATGCACGTCGTCGCCATAGATTACGGCGTCAAGCGCAACATTGTGCGCCTTCTGGCGGGCCTGGGCGCGAGGGTGACGGTGCTGCCGGCGACCGTATCGGCCGACGAAGTGCTCGCGCATGAACCCGACGGCATCTTTCTTTCGAACGGGCCGGGCGATCCGGCCGCGACGGGTGCCTATGCCGTGCCGGCCATCAGGACGCTGATCGAGACCGGCATCCCGCTGTTCGGCATCTGCCTGGGCCACCAGATGCTGGCGCTGGCGCTTGGCGCACGGACGATCAAGATGCACCAGGGCCACCATGGCGCGAACCATCCGGTCAAGGACCACACCACCGGCAAGGTGGAGATCGTGTCGATGAATCACGGCTTTGCGGTGGATTCGTCGAGCTTGCCGGCCGGCGTGACCGAGACGCATGTGTCCCTGTTCGACGGCTCCAATTGCGGCCTGGCGGTGGAGGGCAAGCCGGTCTTTTCGGTGCAGCACCATCCCGAGGCCTCGCCCGGCCCGCAGGACAGCCACTACCTGTTCCGAAGGTTCGTCGATCTGGTCCGCGCGCGGAAGGGCGATCCGGCGGCCGCCGGAAGCTGAGCGTCGACGGCCGAAGGCGCCCGCAGGCCTTGCCGAGGGCGGCGATGAGAGCTGCGCGCCGATACCGTGCGCGGTCGTCGGGGGCTCCGCCGTCTTTCGCGTCGCGGACGGGGTTACATCGGTCGGCGCTTGCTTTATAGGCCGCATTCAGCCCGAACACAGTTTCGACCATCACGCCGGCCGGCCGTCCCGACCGGCGTTCGCGCGCAAGAAAGACAGTCCATCCCATGCCCAAGCGCACCGACATCGACACCGTCCTGATCATCGGCGCGGGACCGATCATCATCGGCCAGGCGTGCGAGTTCGACTATTCGGGCACGCAGGCCTGCAAGGCGCTGAAGCAGGAAGGCTACCGGATCGTCCTGGTCAACTCCAACCCGGCGACGATCATGACCGATCCGGACCTGGCGGACGCCACCTATATCGAGCCGATCACGCCTGAGGTCGTTGCCAAAATCATCGAAAAGGAGTGCAGCGAGCGGCCGGACGAGACCATGGTTCTGCTGCCGACCATGGGCGGGCAGACCGCGCTCAACACCGCGCTGTCGCTGAAGGCCATGGGCGTTCTGGACAGGCTCGGCATCGAGATGATCGGCGCCAGGCCCGAAGCCATCGACAAGGCCGAGGACCGCAAGCTGTTCCGCGAGGCGATGGACCGGATCGGGCTCGAAAGCCCGCGTTCGGTGCTGGTCAACGCGTCAAGCATCAAGGAAGAGGACCGGGCGGCGCACGAGGCGCGCCGGCAGGCGCTGCGCGATGCGAAGTCGAGCATGGAGCTGGATGCGGCGCTCGACGCGCTGGAGCTTGAATGGCGCGACGGCACCTCCGACCGCAAGCAGCGCTACATGACCCACGCCATGGGCCTTGCCGCGCAGGCGCTCGACGAGGTGGGCCTGCCGGCCATCATTCGCCCCTCCTTCACGCTCGGCGGCACGGGCGGCGGGATCGCCTACAACAGGTCGGAATTCTTCGAGATCGTCGAGCGCGGCCTCGACGCCTCGCCGACGACCGAGGTGCTGATCGACGAGAGCGTGCTGGGCTGGAAGGAGTACGAGATGGAGGTCGTCCGCGACAAGGACGACAATTGCATCATCGTCTGCTCGATTGAAAATGTCGATCCGATGGGCGTGCATACGGGCGATTCGATCACGGTCGCGCCCGCGCTGACGCTGACCGACAAGGAATATCAGATCATGCGCAACGCCTCGATCGCGGTGCTGCGCGAGATCGGGGTCGAGACGGGCGGCTCGAACGTGCAGTTCGCCGTCAATCCGGACGATGGGCGCCTCGTCGTCATCGAGATGAACCCGCGCGTGTCGCGCTCTTCCGCCCTGGCATCGAAGGCGACGGGCTTTCCCATCGCCAAGGTCGCCGCCAAGCTGGCGGTGGGCTACACGCTGGACGAACTGGACAACGACATCACGGGCGGCGCGACGCCGGCCGCGTTCGAGCCGTCGATCGACTATGTGGTCACCAAGATCCCGCGCTTTGCCTTCGAGAAGTTCCCCGGCGCCGAGCCGGTCCTGACCACGGCGATGAAATCGGTCGGCGAGGTGATGGCGATCGGCCGCACCTTCGCCGAATCGCTGCAAAAGGCGCTGCGCGGCCTGGAGACCGGGCTGACCGGGCTCGACGAGATCGACATTGCCGGGCTCGGCGAAGGCGACGACAGGAGCGCCATCCGCGCCAGCCTCGGCACGCCGACGCCCGACCGGCTGCGCATGGTGGCCCAGGCCGTGCGCCTGGGCTTCTCGCTCGAAGACATCCACGCGGCCTGCGCCATCGACATGTGGTTTCTCGAACAGCTTCAGGCAATCGTCGGCATGGAGGCGCGGGTGCGCGCCCACGGCCTGCCGCCGGACGCGGCCAACATGCGCGCGCTCAAGGCGATGGGCTTTTCCGACCAGCGGCTCGCATCTCTGGTCTCGGACGACGAAGCAGGCGTGCGCGCGCACCGCCGGGCCCTCGGCGTCCGGCCCGTCTACAAGCGCATCGACACCTGCGCGGCCGAATTCGCCTCGCCCACCGCCTATATGTATTCGACCTACGAGACGCCGTTCGCGGGCGAAACGCGCTCGGAGGCGCGCGTGTCGGATCGCAGGAAGATCGTGATCCTGGGCGGGGGGCCGAACCGGATCGGCCAGGGCATCGAGTTCGACTATTGCTGCTGCCATGCCGCCTTCGCGCTCGCCGAAGCGGGCTTCGAGGCGATCATGGTCAATTGCAACCCGGAGACCGTTTCGACCGATTACGACACCTCGGACCGGCTCTATTTCGAACCGCTGACCGTCGAGGACGTTCTGGAGATTCTTGCCGTCGAGGAATCCAAGGGCACGCTGCACGGGGTGATCGTGCAGTTCGGCGGCCAGACGCCGCTCAAGCTCGCCAACGCGCTGGAGGCGGCCGGCATCGCGATCCTGGGCACCGCGCCCGACGCGATCGATCTGGCCGAGGACCGCGACCGGTTCCAGAAGCTGCTCGTCAAGCACGATCTGACCCAGCCGGAAAACGGCATCGCCTATTCGGTCGAGCAGGCCCGGCTGGTGGCCGCCCGGCTCGGCTTTCCGCTGGTCGTGCGGCCGTCCTATGTGCTCGGCGGACGGGCGATGCAGATCGTGCGCGACGATGCCGCGCTCGATTCCTACCTGCTCGGCACCGTGCCCGAACTGATCCCCCAGGACATCAAGGCGCGCTACCCGAACGACAAGACCGGGCAGATCAACACGCTTCTGGGCGCCAACCCGCTTTTGTTCGACACCTATCTGTCCGGCGCGATCGAGGTGGATGTCGACTGTCTGTGCGACGGCGAGAGGGTGCACGTCGCAGGCGTCATGGAGCATATCGAGGAGGCGGGCATTCATTCGGGCGACAGCGCCTGCTCGCTGCCGGTGCATTCGCTGTCCCCGGAAACCGTCGCCGAGCTCGAACGCCAGTCCGAGGCGCTCGCCCGCGCACTTGGCGTCGGCGGGCTGATGAACGTGCAG
>NZ_CFIFWG010000137.1:5247-8522 GCF_984466335.1 Roseitalea sp.
CGATCCAGGGCGGCACCATCTATGTGCTCGAAGTCAATCCGCGCGCCTCGCGCACGGTGCCGTTCGTCGCCAAGGCCGTGGGCCGGCCGATCGCCAAGATCGCCGCGCGCGTCATGGCCGGCGAGCCGCTGGCCGGCGCGGCCGCGCCCTATGGCGGGCTGGCCGATGCGGAGGCGCTGCCGCACATCGCGGTCAAGGAAGCCGTCTTCCCCTTCTCCAAGTTCCCGGGCGTCGACACGCTGCTCGGCCCCGAAATGCGCTCGACCGGCGAGGTGATGGGGCTCGACGACGATTTCGCGGTCGCCTTCGCCAAGGCGCAGATGGGCGTGGGCACGGATCTGCCCAAGACGGGCTCGGTGTTCATCTCGGTCAGGGACGGCGACAAGGAACGCATTGTGGGCACCGCGCGCCAGTTCGCCGAGATGGGCTTTGCGATCGTCGCGACGGGCGGCACGCAGCGCTTCCTGATCGAGCGGGGCGTCGAAGCGACCAAGATCAACAAGGTGCTCGAAGGCCGTCCGCATATCGAGGATGCGATCCGCAACCGGCAGGTGCAGCTCGTCATCAACACGACCGAGGGCAAGAAGGCGCTGTCGGACTCCAAATCGCTGCGCCGGGCGGCGCTCGAAAACAGGCTGCCCTATTTCACCACCGTCGCCGGCGCCGTCGCCGCGGGCGAGGCGATCGCGGCGCTGGCCCGGGGCGAACTGGGCGTCAAGCCGCTGCAGGCCTATCATGGCGGGCCGCGTGGCGCCTGATTGCGCACCTTACAATCGGCGCGCAAATTCCCTATTTGGAGCCTTCCTGGAACACGGGCGGTTCGCAAGCTTGGGCCTGGCGGGCCGCTTTTGTTTGGTAACGTGCGCCCTTTCGATGCTGCGCGCGGAATTGAGGAACGACGATGAACAAGGTGCCGATGACACGTCAGGGCCACGCCCAATTGCAGGAGGAGTTCCGCTGGCGCACGCAGGAGGAACGGCCGCGCATCATCGAGGCCATCGCCGAGGCGCGCGCCCATGGCGATCTGTCCGAGAACGCAGAATACCACGCCGCAAAGGAAGCCCAGGGCCACAATGAGGGCCGCGTCACCGAACTGGAAGGGCTGCTCTCGCGGGCCGACGTCATCGACATTTCGGCCATGAGCGGCGACACCGTCAAGTTCGGCGCGACGGTCACGCTGATCGACGAGGACACCGAGGAAGAAAAGGTCTATCAGATCGTCGGCGATCAGGAAGCCGACGTCAAGGCCGGCAAGATCTCGATTTCCTCGCCGATCGCGCGGGCGCTGATCGGCAAGAGCGCCGGCGATTCGATCGAGGTTCAGGCGCCCGGCGGCGCGCGTGGCTATGAGATCGACGCGGTGAAATTCGTCTGACCCAGGCCAACCGCCGAGCCGGGGCAGCAATGGCCGAGACGGTTACAGGCTATATCTTCGATCCGGCCGATCTGAGGATCGAGCAGCGTCGACCCGGAATCAGCGCGTTCATGCGGATCCGCAACGGCGAAGCGTTTCTGGAGCAGACGATCCGGTCCCATATCGGCCATCTCGACGAGATTGTCGCGGTCCATAATCAGTGCACGGACGCAACGCCCGACATATTGGCGCGGCTCGCCCAGCGTTTCGGACCCAAGCTTCGCGTCTATCATTATCTTGACCGCGTGTTTCCGCCGGGCAGCGAAGGCCACCTGCGAACACCGGCCAATGCGACGGCGAGCGTGGTGAACTATTCCAACTTCGCGCTGGCTCAGACCAGATGCCAGATCGTCACCAAGCTGGACGACGATCACATGGCGATGGACCTGCCGATGGGTGCCCTGGCCGAGGCGGCGCGCAACGCCCGGTCAACGGATCGCGAAGCGCTTTGCTATTCCGGCATCAATTTGGCGCGCGATGCCGATGGGCGGCTGGGATTGCCCGCCGAAGAACCGCTGTGCGGCAATGGCGATCACTGGTTCGTCCGCCTGACGGCGCAAAACTACTTCGTCAAGGATCGCCGGTTCGAGACCTTTCGCCATACCGGGTTGCGCCGGCGGTTTGGCGGCTTTGCCTATTGGCACCTGAAATATCTGAAGGGCGGCGGCGGTTTTGCGAACTATGAGCTGGGAGACAATCCGGACAGCCGCTTCGCCCGCAAACGCGCGCGGCGCGAGACGTCGAATGTCGTCGACCTGCCATCGGCGGTGGAAGGCGTTCATCCGGCTTTCCTCGACCGCATCCTCGCCCCGTTCAGCGACAAGCGGCAATTGTTGCGCGATCGCGCGCGGGCTCTGCGGCACGAGTTCGGGAACGAGAGCCTGGACGAGGCTTTGACGGCCACGACGCCCGATTGGAAGCGATGGATCGACGGCGGCTGAGCGAAAAGTCGGCCAACCGAGCCGGATTCACCGTCATCGGCTGATGCGGCGGCTCTCCATTGCCCGCGCGGGATCGAAGACACTGCGCCCCGATCCGATATGCACGGCCGCTCCGGGCAGTTGGAAGACCACGCCCAGACCTTGATCCTTCATTGCGCGCGAGATCGTGCGCTCGTTCCGGTAGCCTTGGTAGGGACCGCGTTCTGTCCACAAGTCGCGGCGCAACACGCTCGGATTGAAGGTAAAGCCGTACCAGTCGCGATGCGCACGCCGCATGCGCGCATATTGGTTGACGCCGTGCGCGAAGCGCCGAGCGAACAGCCGGTGGCGCAGCTTGAGCGTGTCAAAGCGACGGAAACAGACGCTGGAGATCGCATGGTCGGACTCGACCAGCGCGACGGCCTCGGCCACGTCGACCGGACGGTCGAAGCGAAAATCGTCCTCCATGTGGAAGATAAACGGCGTTGACACCTGTGCATAGGCCCTGTCGATCGATCGATGCTGCCCAAGGCGCGGCTGGTTCACCAGCACCTCAACCTGCGGATAGCGGTCGCGAACCTGCCGGGCAAAGGCTTCGTCGGCCGAGTCTTCGGCGACGAGGAAGCGCGCCGGGCGGTGATGGGCCAGAAACGAATCGAGCGTCGCACGCAGCAGGTCAAAACGCCCGCAACTTGTCAGCACACATGTCACCGATCGCGGAATGTCTGAAATCTGCATGTCTGTGCCATGTGCCTGGTGTGCCGCGCAAAAAGATGCCGGCGGCGGGTCCTGGGACGGTCGCCGTGGTCCTTGAACCATGGGACCCGGAATCCCTACTATTAGGGACGACACAGTAGATTGCCGCATATTGACGTTCAACCGACTGACAAAGCGTTGTTGAAACGCCCCAGCGCAACGCCGCGCCTGATGGCGCCGGCCCG
>NZ_CFIFWG010000138.1:0-8522 GCF_984466335.1 Roseitalea sp.
CTGCGCCAGCCGGCGCCATCAGTTTCTCAGCCCCTTGTCGGGACTCCCCAGGTGACTGCCCAAACACTGCGCACTGCAAACCGGTTTGTCAATCGGGTCGGGGGCAAGTGAGATTCGAACTTCTCAAGAGCTGTCAGCCAGCCCTCAGCTTCGTGAGGCGTCGTTTGGCCCGGGCCGCCGGTGAAGGTCCTTCCCCCCTGTCTTTGCGCTACTACGCCCAGCTACGTCTTCCTTCACGGTCAATCTCCGGCATTCTTCAGCATGCAAATGGAGATCGAGATGACGAAACAACGAAGCAACGATCTGCCGCGGACTATCCGACGGCATGAGCTCAAACAGATTGTGCCGCTCGCGGACACGACGATCTACGAGATGGAGCAGCGCGGTGAGTTTCCACGCCGCTTTGCTCTTGGCCCACGCTGCGTCGTTTGGGATCTCGCCGAGGTCGAGGCCTGGCTTGCCTCTAGAAGAGGCAAGCAGGTTTCATCCAACCATCATCCAGACGTCCGGCTCCGCAAGACCCGTCCCGTCAGAGGGACGGGTCGAGCAGCGGCGTCGCCGTCGTGGGAGGCGTAATGACTGGGGCCCGCTGCTGGCCCTCAACCCAGGCGTCGATCAGATCAGCCCATTCCTGCATCATGTGGCGGCGCTGATGTTCGTATTCGGCCTTGTTATAGACGCCGCGTGACGACCTTCCGTCCTCGTGAGCCAGACACTTCTCGATCCAGTCACTGTTGAAGCCAAGCTCATTCAGGATGGTGGACCCGGTCCGTCGCAAGTCATGAACCGTGAAATGCTCCAATGGCAGGCCTTCGTTCTGTGCACGCTCGATGACGGCTTGCGTCACGCGATTGAAAGTCGCGCGGGACATCGGCGCATCCGCATCGTACCGGGACGGTAGGAGGTAACGAGAATTGCCGGCACACGTCTTTAGCGCGATCATGATGTCGAGCGCCTGCCGCGCCAAGTAAACGTTGTGCGGTCGCGACCGCTTCATTCGTTCCTTTGGGATCGTCCAGACCGCGTTCTCGAAATCCACCTCGTCCCAGGTGGCGTCTTGCAGTTCGCTCTTACGCACCATTGTCAGCAGAAAGAGATGAACGCCGAGCCGGATCGTCGGAAGCGTCGCGACGTGTTCGATCTGTTTCAGCAGTATGCGGATTTCAGCTGCCGACAATGATCGGTCGCGTGGCTTGAACGTCGCGATCGATGCCGGGCCGACTTCGTCGGCCGGGTTCTTCACTTTCTCACCGTGCAGGATCGCGAAGCCGTAGATCTGCTTCACGATGTCTCGGACGTGGATGGCCGTGGCCGGCGCACCGCGATCAACAATCCTCCCACAGAGATCGCGCAGATCGTCTGGCAGGATCTCGGTCAGCAGCCGCTTTTGCCATACGGGGCGAAGCTCGCGCTCGAAGATGGAACGGCGCATCGCTCGTGTGCTGTCGGCCATCGGCGCCTTCTGAAACCAGCGCTCGCCGAACTCTCCGAAGCTCTTCGCCTCTTTCAGGCGCCGCTTCTGGCGTTGCTTCTCCTGCGCAGGAGAAAGGCCCTCGCCGACCATTCGTCGGGCGTCGATGCATTTCTCGCGCGCACGCGCCAGCGAGAGATCAGCAGGTCCGTAGCGGCCGAGGAGCACGGTCTCTCGTCGCCCGTTGAGTCGGTAATCGAGCCGGAACGTGATCCGGCCGGAGGGAGCGACGTGGGCATACATCCCGTCGCGGTCGCTAACCTTATAGGGCTTTGCCTTGGGTTTGAGGTTCTTGAGGGTGACATCAGTGAGCACGGCGGTTCCTTTCGCGAATACCGTCAGCTCAGTGCGGTGCCTCCACCTCCTCATTTTTCTAGCGTTATCAATCCGATAAGCCAGAAAAACTACCGTCAACTGGGCTTGTGAAGATGACGGTATGCCCGAAACACAAATGTGGCAAGCCTATCTCGGCCCGTCAGCCGATCCGTCGGTTCACTTCTCTGCAGGACGATAGCAGGCGAATATGAGCCAGGCTTTTTGTTATTTATATCAGTGATTTGAGAGGGTTTGTCCGATAGCTGCCGAACGTCTCCGGCGCTTCGGAATCATTCCCACTCGATCGTGCCGGGCGGTTTGGAGGTGACGTCATAGACCACGCGGTTGATGCCGCGCACCTCGTTGATGATGCGCGTCGCCGTCGCGCCCAGAAAGCCCATGTCATAGGGATAGAAGTCGGCGGTCATGCCGTCGACCGAGGTCACCGCGCGCAGCTCGCAGACATGCTCGTAGGTCCGGCCGTCGCCCATCACGCCCACGCTCCGCACCGGCAGCAGCACGGCGAAGGCCTGCCAGATCGCATCGTAAAGGCCGGCCTTGCGGATCTCGTCGAGATAGATCGCGTCCGCCTGACGCAGAATGTCGAGCTTGTCGCGCGTCACACCGCCCGGCAAGCGCAACGCAAGGCCAGGACCCGGGAACGGATGGCGGCCGATGAACCGGTCGGGCAGGCCCATCTCGCGGCCGAGCGCGCGCACCTCGTCCTTGAACAGTTCGCGCAAGGGCTCGACCAGCGCCATGTTCATGCGCTCGGGCAGCCCGCCCACATTGTGATGGCTCTTGATCGTCACCGACGGGCCGCCGGTGAAGGAGACGCTCTCGATCACGTCCGGGTAGAGCGTGCCCTGGGCGAGGAAATCGGCGCCGCCGAGCTTTCCGGCTTCCGCCTCGAACACGTCGATGAACAGCCCGCCGATCGTCTTGCGCTTGGTTTCGGGATCGCTCTCACCTTCGAGCGCCGCAAGGAAGGTTTCGGACGCATCCACATGGACCAGCGGGATGTTGTAGTGCTCGCGGAACATGGCGACCACCTCGGCCGCCTCGTTCATGCGCATCAGGCCGTGGTCGACCAGGATGCAGGTGAGCCGGTCGCCGATCGCCTCGTGGATCAGCAGCGCGGCAACGGACGAGTCGACGCCGCCCGAAAGCCCGCAGATGACCCTGCCCCCGCCCACCTGCGCGCGGATGGCGGCGATCGCCTGGTCCCTGTAGGCGGCCATGGTCCAGCCGCCCCTGAGGCCGGCGATCTTGTGGACGAAGTTCGACAGCAGTTTCGCGCCGTCGGGCGTGTGCACCACTTCGGGGTGGAACTGGACGGCGTAATAGCGCCGCGCCTCGTCGGCGGTCGCCGCGAAGGGCGCGTTGGGCGAGGCGCCGATCACCGCGAAGCCGTCCGGAAGGCGGGTCACGCGGTCACCATGGCTCATCCAGACCTGATGCCGCTCGCCGACGGCCCAAACACCCTCGAAAAGCGGGCTTTGGCGCTCGACGGTCATGAAGGCGCGGCCGAACTCGCGATGGTGCCCGCTCTCGACCGTGCCGCCGAGCTGGGCCGCCATGGTCTGCTGGCCGTAGCAGATGCCGAGCACCGGAAGGCCGCTCTCGAAGACGATGCCGGGCGCGCGGGGGCTGCCGGCCTCGGGCACGCTGGCCGGGCCGCCCGACAGGATGACGGCCTTGGGATCGAGCCGCCCGAACGCGTCCTCGGCCGACTGGAACGGCACGATTTCCGAATGGACGCCCGTCTCGCGCACGCGTCGGGCGATGAGCTGGGTCACCTGGGAGCCGAAATCGACGATCAGGACGGTGTCAGGGCGCGATGCATCTGCCATGGCCAGCGCCTACGACAGCGGCGCGCCATTCGCAATGGCGGCCTCGACCTCATCGACAGCGGCCGCGAGCTTTTCGTCGATGACGTGCAGATATTGCGTCCAGTCCTCGAAACGCCTCAGATCCTCGGCGCCGTCGGAAATGCCGCGCAGGCCGACGAGCGGCACGTCGAACGCCATGCAGGCGCGCAGAAGCGCAAACGTCTCCATGTCGACCATGTCGGCGTCGATGCCGTCATAGGCCGCGCCCGAGACGATCCCGGCGCCTGTCGAAAGGCGCTTGGCCGGCGCCGCGCCCAGCACCGTCAACGGCAGTTCTGCCGGCAGGTCGAGAAAGGGCGTCGTGCCCCTCTCAAAGCCAAGCGGCGAAGCGTCCATGTCGCGATAGCCGACCGAGGCGACCCCGTAGACCCCGGCCTGTTCGAGCGTGCGCGAGCCCGCCGAGCCGAGCGAGACGACGATGTCGGGCCTGTGCGCGGCAAGGGACCGGGTCAGGTTGACCGCCGATTCGACGGGGCCGACACCACAGACGAGCGGCGTGAACCGCGTCTTCAGATGGGTGCCGTATTCGGCGTCCGCCGCCATGACATAGAGGACCGAAACCGGCCCGATCGCCTTGTGCATCCCGACCTGCCTTTTGCGAGCGCCCGATCAGTTCATCCACCAGATGGCGAGGTTCAACAGGCCGGCGAAACCGACCCACGCCATATAGGGCGTCATCAGCAACGCCGACGCACGGTCGGCGGCCCATGTCCTGGCGATGAACAGGGCCGTCAGCGCGCCCATGGCAAGGATGACGATCAGCGCCAGGCCCGGCCGTTGCAGGCCGAAAAAGGCCGGCGACCAGGCGAAGTTGGCCGCAAGCTGGACGAACCAGAGCTGCATCGGCAAACCCTTGTAGCCGCGCATCCAGATGCGCCATCCGGCCACGGCGACCATGGCGTAAAGCACCGTCCAGACCGGGCCGAACAGCCAGTCGGGCGGGTTGAAGAACGGTTTGCGCAGATCGGCGTACCAGTCGCCGGGCGGCGTGCCCGCGCCGATCAGCATGCCGCCGCCCATCGTCAGGAGCAGGAAGCCGGCAAGCCACAGCCGGCGCAGGGCGGGGCTGCCGGTCCGGCCGGGCGCGCGATGCTGGCCGCCGGTCAGATCGTCAAGCGCGCCGCGATCGTCCATGGCGGTCTCCGGTCCTAGAGCGTTCTGTCCCGGGCTCGATATGGGGACGCGACGGAGGCGGTTGCAGGGGCTCACCGCGGTTTTTGCATGACGGCGAAGAAGAAGCCGTCGGTGCCGGTGGCGCGCGGGGTGAGCGTGACGCAGTTCAGGTCCGCAGACCAGGGCTGTGGCTTGTCGAAGCCGAACAGGTCCTGCCAGGCCTCGCCCGCCGACAGCAGCGACCAGCCGGCATGGCGGTCGCCGAAGGCGTAGATTTGCGCCTCGTTCTCCTCGGCGAAGACCGAGCAGGTGACATAGCACAGATAGCCGCCGGGCCGGACGAAGCGCGCCGCATCGTCGAGGATGGCGCGCTGCTCGGCACAGCGCCTGTCGAATTGCTGCGGCGTCAGGCGCCATTTGGCGTCCGGATGGCGGCGCCAGACACCGGAGCCGGTGCAGGGCGCGTCCACCAGCACCCGATCGAACCGGCCTTCGAGCGGGGCGAGGTCGTCATCGGCGGCATGCACCTGCACGTTGCGCGTGCCGGCGCGTTTCAGCCGCCCGAAGATCGGCGCAAGGCGCTGCCTGTCGGCGTCCCAGGCATGGACCTGGCCCGTGTTGCCCATCGCCGCCGCGAGCGCCAGCGTCTTGCCGCCGGCGCCCGCGCAGAAGTCGAACGCCTGCTCGCCGGCCCGCGCGAAGACGAGGTCGGCGACGATCTGGCTGCCCTCGTCCTGCACCTCGAACCAGCCCTTCTGGAAAGCCGGCTCGGCCTGCACGTTGGGCAGGCGGCCCTCGCGCCGGGGCGGGGGGATGCGGATGCCGTTGCGGGCGATGGCGGTCGGCTTCGCGCCGGTCCTTGCCAGCGCCTTCAACACCTTGTCGCGGGTCGCGGTCAGCGTGTTGACGCGCAGGTCCAGCGGCGGGCGCGCCGTGAAGGCTTTCGCCTCCTCCACCCATTCCTCGCCGAAGCCTTCGGCCAGAAGATCGCCGCACCAGGGCGGTACGTCGGCTTCCACATGCGGGTCGGCGAAGGTCAGATCGCGTCCGGCGGCCGCCTCAAGCTGCGCCATTGGCACCTCCGGCGCGAACCGGTCGTCCGCCAGCGCCTCGCCGATCCTTTCCGGCGCCATGCCCCAGGAAAAGGCCGGAACGCCGAAGACGAGCGCGGCCGGGCCGTCATCGTCCATGCGGAAGGCGAGCGAGGCGCGCCGGCGCAGCGCGTCATAGACGATGTTGCCGATCGCGGCGCGGTCGCCCGAGCCGGCGAAACGATGCGCCTTCCCCCAGTCGGCGAGCGCCACCGAGGCGGGTCTTCCGTTCGCTTCGATGTCGGCGAGAATTTCAATGGCCGCCGCCAGCCGTCCGCCAAGGCGCATCGGGTGTGGGTCCGGGTTGATGTGATGCGCCGCCGCTTAGCGGAGATGACGCCCGGTGGGAAGTGCGACCGCTATGGACAGCCGAGTTGCCTGCGTTTTTCGATGACCACGCGAATATTGTCGCCAATGGTATCCACCTGCCTTTCAATGAACCGCAGTTCGTCTTTAAGGCGCGGCAGCTCGATGCTCCGAAGCCGCTCCAGGCGCCGTTTGGCAACGACCAGTTGGACGTGGGTCACGGCACCGACGATGCCGACCGGCACACGCGCGGGCGGCGGCAACTGGCGACCTGCTCCCGGCGCCATGCTGGCTGGCTCAAGGCGCGCGACCTGGTTCTCCTGCCGCAGAATCTCACCTTCCTTGTTTGTGATCTCGTTGCGCTTTGCGCTTTCGCGCATCTCTGCCCGGTGCCGGTCACTGTTGAACCGGGTCAGTTCGGCCAAAAGCTCCGAACACCGGGACGACTTGATCTTCAATGCTTGCGCTTCCATGATCACTCTCCAATGCAATGCTCAGCTTGAAGACTGCACCATGGAGCGATCGGTTGGATAAGTTCTTCACTTTCCTGTGCATTGTTCTTCTGATGATCAGCGGTGCCGCGGGGGCCACGGAGCCGCGCCCCCCGCTCGAAGTGCCTGATTTCGAGCGGTTTCCGGCAACGCACGCATTCGATCTGCACCCAAATGTCAGCATCGCATTGCTCCACGCCGACGACCATTCAAAGCGATCCGATCCCGACGCGTGCGCGGCGCGTATCGAGATTTTGCTGGCGGTCTATGTGGAGCGCTGGCCGCAGTTTGCACAATGGGCCGACGATCCGGATTGGCGGGTCTACTGGGCCGATCACTTTGCGAAGACCGTCTACCGGCAGGAAATCGGCTGCCACCTGGTCGATCCGTTCGAGGCGATCATCAACGGGCCGAGCAACCATTATCCCGACGCGGAGCCGGCCGACAGGATCCCGCGCTGGTGCGGACGCTGGCGCGACGGGATGCCGGCGATCGAACAGGACCATGCGGTGGCCGCGCTCATCGAACTGGCGTTCGAGGATGTGATTCCCGACGCCATATCGAAGCTTTATTCCATGTCGCAGTCGCATTTTCGCTCCTATGGTTATCTCATCGCGATGAACCCCGATGTGACGCTTTTGCTGATCGAACGCTCGAAGGTCAGGGCCGAGCGGCTCAACGGCATCTTTCCGCTCAGGCTGAGCGAGGAAGAGCGCCGCTACGCCATGCTCCACATGGTCTCGGACGAACGCCGGGCCGAGATCGAGGAAGCGGCCTGGAACGGCGACTGGCGATCGATCCTGGAAACCACCGGCCCCTGCCGGTCGCGCGACGTGGTGATGGAAGAGGCCGGCCTGCCGCTGCGGCGCTATTGACGCGAGCCGACGCTGACCCGGGTCGCACAAACAATGACCTTAATCCGCCGCCTGGACGAGTCCGGGCAATTGCCGGTTCCAGCCATCGATTTCGGCGGCAAGGATCGCGCACGCGCCGGCTTGCCTTGCAGTCATTGCATGGTTCATGGTCGGGCTCCGTTCGAGGTTCGACCAATGATCGCATCGCTTGGGATCCGTTGGGCAAGATTGGCGGGCGCGGCGCTGCCACGTGTCGCAGCGGTCTTGTTTTGCCTTCACTTTCCCATTGCCGCCGCTTTTGCCGCCGAGCGGGACTTCACGGATTTTCCGGCGACGCCGGCCGATCGATTGTCGCTCGATACGCTGATCGATCTGGGGCTGGCCTATCGGGCCGGCGAGGTTGCCGCATGCCATGCCCGGGTCGAGATTCTCTTCGACGCCTATCTGCAACGCCATCGGCGCTTCGCCGCGCGGCGGGACGATCCGCGATGGCGCGCCGCCTGGATCGACCATTTCGCCCGCACCACCTATCGCGAGGCGATCGGATGTTCCCTGGCTCTGCCCCACCTGATCGTTCTGGGCGAAAAGACCCGGCGCATGCCGTGGCAGGACACACGGATCGACCTGCCGGTCTGGTGCGGCCGGTTCTCGGGCCAGGCCGCCGACCCTGAAGTGATGGAGGCGATCGAGGCGATCGTTCCGCTGGCGTTCCGATACGGGCTGGAAGACGCCGCGCGCGAATTCCGCTCGCGAACGCGCGTGTTCGTCGAAAATGGCAAGAACAGCTTCATCGCGATGAACCCGGACGTGACGCTCTTTTTGTTCGAGCGGGAGGCGTTCATCGCGCGAGGGGAGGGGGCCGAAGCCATGACCGACTATGACGTTCCCCAAAATGTCGGCCCATTCTTCCTCGACACAATAATCCCCGAACGGCGCGCCGCGGTGATGGCGGCGGTACGCCAGCTCGAGAGCCTCGGTGCGGAGATCGT